>CAYRLP010000058.1:0-9789 GCA_964424935.1 uncultured Bacteroides sp. | reverse complement strand
CCACATAGGTGTTGGGGATATCCTTTTCAAAGATCTCCACCATACGCTGAATCAATGCCTGATCAGAAATGACCCAGAAATGGTGCCCCACCCCGTCATCCGTGGTAAAATCATAGGTCGCCTTTTGTGCAACCACCTGCTCCACCAGACCATCCAGACGGGTGTCGTCTGGATAGGTGAAGAAAACCGGTTCCGCATTGAAATTGGTCACCCGGATATGGTTCATCCGGTCCTCTTCCTTATCGGGCCTGGTCAGTTCATGCTTTTTAATCACATCGTCAAGGTAGTCATCCACCGATGCACAGGCTACGATTCCATACTGGGTTTTTCCAAACATGGTCTGGGCGTAAACATAGAGGCATTCCGAAGGGTCCTGCACGAAAAACCCCTGGGCAATCAACCTGTCCAGGTTTTCCTTCCCTTTCTGATAAAGGGCTTCCGAATGGAGATCCACATCTTCTGGCAGATCCACCTCCGGTTTCACCACATGGAGAAAGGACCAGGGATTTCCCCTGACCTCTTCGCGGGCCTCCTGAGAATTCAATACATCGTAGGGTCTGGAGGCCACTACATTCACTTTTTCCTTACCGGGCCTGTACCCCCTGAATGCATGAATTTTCGCCATTCCCTAATTTACTTTGTAGGTGATGTCCCCCTTCTCAAGGAAATTTACGATCTGTTTGGCTGCTGCCACCCCGGCGTTAAGGTTGGCTTCGGCGGTCTGCGCTCCCATCTTCTTGGGGGTAAAGAATACCCGTCCCGTATAGAGCTTTTCCAGTTCTTCCCTGCAATCGGGAGCGATGTCCGAAAGATATCTGAAATCCTCCCGCTCTGCAAACATGCGTTGGAGTCCTTCTTCATTGATTACTTCCTTGCGGGCCGTATTCACCAGGGTCGCCCCTTCCGGCATGCTGCTCAGCAGATCATAGCCAATGGAATTGCGGGTCTCTTCAGTGGACGGAATATGCAATGAGATGTACTCACACTTGGAATAGAGGCTTTCGGCCGACTCCTCACAAACCACTCCATCATTTTTAATGATGACCGGATCCACATAAGGATCAAAAGAGTACACTTTCATACCGAAACCCTTGCCGATCAACCCCACAATCCGTCCCACAGCCCCGTAGGCATGGATGCCCAGTTTCTTGCCCCGCAGTTCCGTCCCGGCAGAGGGGGTAAACCCGTTACGGTTCATAAAAACCATCATTCCAAAGGCCAGTTCGGCCACCGCATTGGAATTCTGCCCCGGCGTATTCATGACCACCACTCCCTTCTCCGTGGCGGCAATCAGATCCACATTATCGTAACCGGCACCGGCACGGACCACGATCTTCAGATTCCCGGCCGCGTCAATCACCTCCCTGTCGACCTGGTCGCTGCGGACAATCAGGGCATCCACATCCGCCACAGAACGAACCAGCTCTGCATGTTCCGCATATTTGGAAAGCACCACCACCTCATAGCCGGCCTCCTTGAATACACCTTTCACTTCTTCAACGGCCTGGGACGAGAAAGGCTTTACTGTTGCGATTAATACCTTTGCCATATTCTTTGGATTTTCAGTTAAACACGTTTTTCAAATGCCTGCATGGTCTCGATCAATGCTTCCACCGATGCTTTGGGCATGGCATTGTAAATCGACGCTCTGAATCCGCCTACCGACCGGTGCCCTTTAAGACCGGACATGCCCCGCTCGGTAGCAAAGGCGAGGAAATCAGCCTCCTTTTCCCGGTAATCTTCATGCATGACAAAGGTCACATTCATGATGGAGCGATCCTCCTCATTACTTATACCTGATACAAACAGGGGGTTCCGTTCAATCTCATCGTAAAGGATGGCGGCCTTTTCCAGATTCCGTTTATACATAGCCCCGACACCTCCCAGTTCCTTATACCAGCGCAGGGTGTGCATGGCTGCATAAATCGCAACACATGGAGGCGTATTGAACATGGATCCTTTCTCAACATGGGTCCGGTAATCCAGCATGGTGGGAATGGCCCGGTCCACCTTCCCCAGGATATCATCCCGTAGGATGACAAAGGTTACCCCTGCAGGAGCCAGGTTTTTCTGTGCGCCCCCATAGATCAGGGCATATTTGGATACATCCAGGGGCCGGCTGAAGATATCGGAGGACATATCCGCCACCAGGTTCACCGGACAATCCAAGTCCTCCTTGATCTCTGTTCCATAAATGGTATTATTGGTGGTGATGTGGAAATAATCCGCATCAGAGGGGACCTGATAGTCCTTCGGAACATAGGAGTAGGTGCTATCCTTTGAGGAAGCAAGCACTTCCACGTCCCCGAACAGCTTGGCCTCTTTAATGGCTTTGCTGGCCCAGGAGCCTGTATCCAGGTAAGCGGCCTTGGTCTGCAACAGGTTGTAAGGTACCATGCAGAACTGCATACTGGCTCCTCCCTGTAAGAGCAATACACTATACCCTGAGGGAATATCCAGCAGTTCTTTAAACAGCTGCTGGGTTTCCTCCATAATGGCCATAAAATCTTTGCTCCGGTGAGAAATCTCCATAACAGAAAGCCCTGACTGGTTCAGATCCAGGATACCCTCGGCCGTATGCTGAATGGTATAGGGCGATAAGATGGAAGGTCCTGCTGCAAAATTATGTTTTTTCATAATAGCTGAGTATGTGAATTAGTTCTGTATTGTGTTATTTGAATAACAAATAAAATTACACTTAATTAATCTGCCTGCCAAGCATTGTGAATAACTTTCAATTTATAGTTATTTATTCGCTTTTGCTTATTGTTTTATAGCAGGACCAGGTGCTCCCCGTTCAGGACCGGTATCATATTAGTCAGATCCAATTCGTGGCAGTAGCCGATTACATCGTCCAGATTGTTTTTCTTAAGCCGCTCCCGCTGGGCCACCTTTTCGATATATGCCATCATATCCCCCTCTGCTGCCTCATAAAGGTCCATGGCTCCATTCGTGGCATCGCAGATCGTATAGAAATGTTCATCTTGCAGTACTCGCTTCGCAAGCGCACCGGCAAAAAGCGTATCTTCCAGGTTGAACTTGTTCTTCCAGCCGGCACAGAGAATCAACAGGTCCCTTTCCGTATCGATGATATGTCTTACCAGTGCCGTGAGATTCAGGTATGCACCGATAAGTACCTGGAAACCGCTGGAAGCAAGGTGTATAGCAGTTGTTCCGTTGGTGGTACTGTAAACAATATGTTTCCCTTTCACCCGCTCCCGGGAAAAATTGTAGGGTGAATTCCCGAAATCCGCAAAATCCCTGACAATGCCATCCCGCTCCGCCGCTACCATATAACCCTGCTCCTTAAAGGCCTTTGCCTCTTCAAGTGTCCCCACCGGGATAATCCGGTCTACACCGTTCATAAAGGCCGTTACAATGGCCGAGCTGGCCCGCAGGATATCAGTGACCACTACCACCGCTTCCCTGTTTTCGTAGAACTGGAAAAGAGCCGGTGAATAGCAGACCTCTATTTTACGTAGTTCTTTCATCTCCCGTCAGGCCTCATGTGGTTTGTAAAAAGGGAGTTTAACCACTTGTGCCGGTATCTGTTTGTTCCGAATGCCTATCTTGATTTCGCTGTCTTTTTTCGAATGCGGCAGCTCCACATATCCCATTCCGATTCCCTTCTTCAGCATGGGTGACATGGTTCCTGAGGTCACATGCCCTATGGGATTCCCGTCATGGTCAAAAATGGGATAGTGCTGCCTGGGAATGCCCCGTTCCAGCAGTTCGAAACCCACCAGGCGTCTGTTTACACCTGTCTCTTTTTGCCGCTCGAGTGCTGCACGGTTGATAAAATCGTTTCCCTCGGTGAATTTGGTGATCCAGCCGAGGCCCGCTTCCAGTGGTGAGGTGCGGTCATCAATATCGTTTCCATACAGGCAAAAACCCATCTCAAGTCTCAGGGTGTCCCTGGCAGCCAGGCCCGCAGGTTGCAGGCCCAGGTCTTTTCCGGCCTCGAAGAGTTCATCCCAGATCCGGGAAGCATCCCCGTCAGGCATATATAACTCGAAGCCCCCGGCCCCGGTGTATCCGGTATTGCTGACAATGACCTCCTTTGCTCCGGCCACTTCGCCGGTCACGAAGTGGTAGTAAGGTATTTCTTCCAGATTTATGCTTGTAATTCGTTGTAGCAGTGCTCCCGCATGGGGACCCTGCACAGCCACCTGGGAGATCCGGTCCGAAGCATTTTCAACGACCGCACCGTTCCTGTTCTGCTTCAGAATCCACTGATAATCTTTTTCAATATTGGATGCATTCACCACCAGCAGGTAGGTTTCCCGATCGAACATATATACCAGAAGATCGTCCACGATACCTCCCTCTTCATTTGGAAAACAGGTGTACTGGATCTTTCCGGGTTCCAGCATGGCCACATCATTGGAGGTGATCCGCTGTACCAGCCCGAAGGATTCCGGACCCCTGATCCACAATTCACCCATGTGGGATACATCAAAGATGCCCACGTTCTCTCTTACATTGATATGTTCCTGATTTACACCGGAATACTCCACCGGCATCTGGTATCCGGCAAACGGTACCATCTTTGCTCCCAGTTCCAGATGGCGTCCGTAGAATTGCGTCTGTTTCATACGGACAAAAGTAATATTTTCCTTCTGGAAAGAAATTGTTAAATAACAGGGTCTACCTGGAGAGAACTTTGAATTCGACCCGCCTGTTCTGTCTCCTGCCATCAGCTGTGTCATTGGTTGCAACAGGCTGTGTATCAGCATAACCCTTGGCCTCCAGCTTATCCTGAGGAATCCCATTGCCGACCAGCCAACCTACCACGGCTGCGGCCCGGTCCCTGGAGAGTTTCTGGTTGATCCGGAGAGATCCGGTATTATCGGTATGTCCCGAGATCTCCAGTCTCATCGTAGGATTGTTCTGGAGGAAGCGCAGCACCTGGTTGAGTGCATCCGTAGATTCGGGCCTCAGAATGGCCTTGCCCGTCTCAAAGAAAATATGCTCCAGGACCACCTTGGTTCCAACCTCCGTTTTACGAAGGAAAAAGTCCTGATGCAGCCTCTCATCGCCCGTGGCCTTGGAATAATCCAGAATATCGAGGTAATAAAGATAGCCGGAGGCATTGATCTCTATGGCGTAGGTTTTGGGTCCAGGCAGTTTGACCGTATAGGCCCCGGTGGTATCCGAGACCACAAATGCATTTCTGGTTCCGTTTGAAGGATCAAAGAACTCCAGTTTGGCAATAATGGGCTCAATCCCATCCATTGTATCGACCACCGAACCCATGAGCACCAGGGAAGTATCCAGATTAAGAAGTTGGGGTTCGGCAAGGAATCCCGTCCGCCCCGGACCCGGACCTGCCACCAGCTGGTCCTCCGTTTTTAAAATCAATTCCTTTTCAGAACCGAGAAAAACCACTTTGCATATATCTTTCGAACCCAATCCACCCTGTCTGATCGCGGAATAATATCCGTGGTTCCCCGTCTGATCCGTTATATAGAAGATCTCATCATCCGGTGTATTGATCGGGTAACCCAGGTTTTCGGGATCGGACCAGCCCCCGTTCTCCTTTCGTTCCGCCCGGAAGATATCAAAGCCTCCCATGCTGTTGTGTCCCCGGGATGCAAAATAGAGATACCTGTTATCAGGGGAGATAAAGACCCCCTCCTCATCATATGGAGTATTTATGGTAACTCCGAGGTTGCTTGGTTCGATCCATTTGCCTTTGGGATCCAGCCGGGTATATAGTATATCCTTTCCGCCGTGCGACAGCTTGCTGTTTCTGGAGACAAAATAGAGTTCCCTTCCGTCGGGAGAGAAACATGCGGAAGTCTCCCCATCCTTGCTTGTGAGTCTGCCCGTGATGCTCTTAGGCCTTGACCACCTGTTTTTATCGGGCATATAAGAAATGAGCTGGAGATCACCTCCCTCAACGGCTCCCCGGTAAATGATCCAGGTATTGCCATCTGCACTTCGACCCACCACCGCATCATTGTGCTCGGTATTAAAGGGCTTGTCATACCGGACCGCATCCTGAAATTGTCCTCTCTGCAGGGCTGACACATAGATATCCTCATTGTATTTATTGTCTATTCTATTGCGTTTGGCCTTGCCAAACGGACGGCGTGAGGTAAAGATCAGGGATGTATCATTAAATGCCAGCAGCGGATTGTAATCATCATACCTTGAATTCACCTCCTCGCCAAGGGGCTGTATAATCACCCGGACCGGATTGCGGGATAGATTCTTTCCATACATGCACTCATCAAAGCGCTTCTCAAGCGTAGCTGCAAACTCCTGTCTCTCCTTCGGTTCCAGCGCGCTGGAATGCATGTTGTATTGTTCCATGGCTTTGTCAAACTCCAGGACAAGCTGATATGCCATTCCCAGCATCAGATGAATATCACCGCTGACTTCGGGATCAAGGGTATAGGCATGATGAAGGTAATCGATGGCCTCATACTTGTTGTCTGTGAAGAGGTAGCAGACTCCCAGCTTGTAGTTAAGTGCCGCATTTTCCGGATTGTACTGCTGTGCATAGAGGTAATGGTCCCTGGCCATATCATAGGTACCCAGACCCTGTTTATAATACCGGTCCCCGTCCTTCACACTTTCCCATGCCTCCTTGTATCCTGTACTTATACCTGTCTTAAATGATTTGCTGCTGATCTTTACATCCTCCTGGGACCAGGCCTTCCATGGAAAGGCAAGCAAACAGATGCCGGTAAGCAATCCTATTATAGCCGTAGATCTCATATTAACGCTCACATTCTTTTAGAAATTCCTCTGCCTGTTCCGCTCCAAGCTCTTTGGCCATGAGCCAGTCTTCACAGGCGCCATCCAGATCACCCGTCAGCTCTCTGATCAATCCCCTGTTCAGGTAGAGCATCGCTTCCCCGGGATGATCCTGCAGAGTCTCGTCCATCAAGGTCAGGGCAGGGGCCAGCTGACCCTGTTGCGCCAGAAGAGAAGCCTTGTTCAATCTGGCAGAGGCCAGACCCGTACTACCGGTGATCGCCGCATTGAAATCCAGCAGCGCTCCCTCCTTATCCTCTGTAAAATATCGAGCATATCCTCTGTTATTCAGTGCAATAAAAAGACCCGGATCCAATTCTAGCGCCTTGGTATAATCCTCGATGGCCCCGGCATAGTCTCCCATCAGAATCTTCACAGAACCCCTGTTGTTATAGGCCAGGGCAAAATCAGGATCATAGGTAATAGCCTGCTGGTAATCAAAATGGGACCCCTGGTAGTCCCCCATCCTACGTTTGATACCGGCGCGCTCATGATAAGCCAGCGCAAAATCATCTTTAAGTTCAATGGCCCGGTCCAGATCCTCCATGGCGGCTGCATCCATCCCATCCCGGATCTCGGTGAGGGCCCGGAGGTAATAGGACCACGGGGTCCGGAATCCTTTGGAAATAGCCAGATCAAACAGCCGGCGGTCCTCACCGGTGGAATCCGAGCCATAGGCCATATACCCTTTGTAGAGATAGGCCTCTCCAAGGTCAGGATCAAAGTGGATGGCCCGATCAATCAGAGCGCCGGCTTCCTCCAGGTCCCCTGCCTCAATAAATATCTGGCCTTTAAGAAGCCAGGCCCGTGCAAATGTGCTGTCCAGGTCAAGACAATGGTCAAAACTGACCGCAGCCAGGCTATATTCCCCCTGTTGAATATAAGCGATACCCTCATTAAGGGTTTTATCCCGTACTCTTTTCTCAGTAAACGAGGGCTGTCCCTGCAACAGCTGGAAGGAGAACATTCCCACGAGAACAAATATCAGATTTCTTTCCATCTTAAACATCAGGACAATTAACTCAGAAAGTTTTATTTCTAAAAATAAATTAAATATTTTTAGTGAGCTAATTAGTTTTCAACCTTCAGCTTAGCTCATGACATTATGATCACAGACCTGAACTATCTAAAAAGCATGGCAAGCGGCGATCCCAATTTTATAAGGGAGATGATAAACCTGTTCCGGGAACAAATAGAGGAGTACAAGAGCATTATGCCAGAACTGCTTGATAATGAGGATTATGATAGCCTTTCTAAAATCGCTCATAAAGCGAAATCTACCGTAGCTATCATGGGCATGACCGAAGTGGCGGATCTGCTCAAAGAGCTTGAGATTATAGCACATGACAAGGTTGAAGTGGAACGTTACAGGCCGCTTGTCACCCATTTCCTGGAACAAAGTGAACTGGCAATCATTGAACTGGAAAGCAGCTTTTAACAACTTCCTGCATGCTGGAAACTAAAAATATCAATGATATTCTTGTGGTTCGTCTGAAGAATTCGGACCGTCTGAATGCCATGATCACTGAACCGGTCAAGGAACAACTGCTTGAGTATTTCAACAAACCCAATACCAACCTTGTATTTGATCTCAGCGGGATTTCTTTTATTGACAGTTCGGGATTCGGAGTATTTCTCTCCGCACTGAAGGCGGCCAATAACAATTACGGGCAGTTCAAGATCTGCAATGTGAATGCGGATGTCAAGGAACTATTTGAGCTGTTGCAGCTGCATCATGTTTTTGAGATCTATAATGAACTTGATGCATGCTTGGAGAGTTTCAATCAATAAAAATCCTTATTTTTGGCAAAATTTAAACGAATGAACGATATGCAACGATTGGTATTATGGATGATTCTGGCAGTTCTGGCGATTTCATGCAGTCAGTCCGTGAAGGAAGAAACTGCTGACAAGGATACGGCAAAACGCGAAGAGATTATCGCCGCCACCGTCGAGGAACTGCTTCAGGCTCCCGGCGATTATCAGGACAAGGAAGTAGCCATTTCCGGCATGGTCACCCATGTGTGCAGGGAAGGCGGGCAGAAGTGCTTCATCCTTGCCGCTGACGGTGAAACCCAGCTGAGGATAATAACAGGAGGAGAGATCGATGAATTCAAAATTGATATGGAGGGTTCAACTGTTGCGTTTAAAGGAATTTTCAGGATTCTGAGCACTGCGGAATCTGAAGCGCAGATGGAGGATTATAACACACATGAGTCACATGTTGTGGAGCAGGCGCACAGTAGTGCAGAAAAGGCGGACTATTTTGTAGAGGCCCTGGATTTCAAAGAGGTTACCCAGTAGTCATATGAATTGGCGGAAGTTGAACCGGTGGATACACCGGGAACTGGGATTCCTGTTTTTTGGAATGACCATTATCTATGGTATTTCAGGAATCGCTCTGAACCATTCCGCAGCCCGACACTGGAATCCAGGCATCATCACCCGATCCACCACTTACCAGTATCCGGGCAAGCTCAGCAAAGATGATGTGGACCGCAAAGCCGTTGAACTGGTTCTGGAAATCACAGGGGAGAAACAGAATTATAAACAGTATTATTTCCCCGACCAGCACCATTTGATGGTTTATCTGAAAGGCGGGCACATTTTAGTGACTCTGGAATCCGGTCGAATCGAGCTTACCAAAATCCGTAACCGACCTGTGTTCAGTGAACTGAATTATCTGCACTATAACAAGCCAAAAAAACTCTGGACCTGGTTTTCGGACCTCTACGCTTTCGGGCTGATCCTGATTGCCATTTCCGGCCTCTTTTTGATCAAAGGAAGAAAAGGTATCAGCGGCCGCGGAGGGATTCTCACCATCATCGGGATTCTGATCCCTCTTGCATTCCTTATTATTTACCTCTGGCTGTAACTCACTGGCCTCTTTATCGTATACGTATTACCTTCGGGTTCTGTGCTAAACAGGCCGTACTATGAGTGAGGAGATCCTGAATGCATTAATGCAACTTTTTGCTATTGTTTCGGCGCCCGGGAGCAATGCCTCCGAGCGAAGAGAAATGG
>CAYRLP010000057.1:0-9791 GCA_964424935.1 uncultured Bacteroides sp. | reverse complement strand
TCCCACCACCCTGTAAGGGAGCTCCTTTCCGGTGGCTTTCTCGAAGGCTTTAATGATCTCAAACACCGACAGGCCACTGCCCGTCCCCAGGTTAAATACTTCGAATGCTGACTTCTGCTTACGGTCCAGCTGGCGTTTGATTGCCACTACATGTGCTTTGGCCAGATCCACCACATTGATGTAATCACGGATGGCCGATCCGTCCGGGGTGTTATAATCATCTCCGAATACCTGCAGGCAATCCCGTATTCCGGCCGCAGTCTGCGTGATAAAAGGCACCAGGTTACCGGGAACGCCCAGGGGCAGTTCCCCTATTTTGGCAGACGGATGCGCCCCGATGGGATTGAAATAACGAAGCGAAATCACCCCCTTTCCCTCTACCGAATGCATGGTGTCACGAAGGATGTCCTCGGAGATCTTTTTGGTGTTCCCATAAGGGGATCCGGCCTGCTTCAGGGGTGCTTCCTCTGTAACGGGCAGAACGTCCGGTTCTCCGTAAACCGTACAGGAGGAGGAGAAAACCATATGATTGACCCCATACTTGTTCATGGCCTCCAGCAGATGAATGACCGAAAGCAGGTTGTTTTCATAATAGTCCAGGGGTTTCTCCACGCTTTCACCAACCGCTTTAAAAGCTGCAAAATGGATGATGGCATGCATATCGGGATGCTTCTCAAATACAGCGAAGGTTGCCTCCCGGTCCCTCAGATCCATTTCCTCAAAATAGGGCTGTTTCCCGGTGATGGATGCGATGCCATCCAGTACGTCCCGCCGGGAGTTGGAAAGGTTATCGACAATCACCACTTCCATCCCCTCCTCCAGCAGCTCCACCGCAGTCTGAGATCCAATATACCCTGTTCCCCCGGTAACAAGTATTTTTGGCATCATGGCAAGTTTAAAGGCTCCAGTAATTTAATCCATTGATCCCGTCAGGGAAAACACCCTTCAGATCTGCGAAGACAGCACCCTCCAATGTGATGGAACGGAAAAAGTCTTCATCCAGTTCCGTATATTCCCGGTGGTTGACCGCCACCACGATCCCGTGATATGGTCCCTGGATGGAGGGGGAAAGTTCAAACGCATACTCCTTCCTGATCTCCTCTGGGGAGGCAAAGGGATCCACCACATCGACCTGCACGCCGAAATCTTTCAGTTCACTGATCACATCGGCCACCTTGGAATTACGAATATCACTAACGTTCTCCTTAAAGGTCGCCCCCATGACCAGGACCCTGCATTCCTTCAAGTTCGGGAAGCTGGCGGAAAGTTTCAGAGTGACCTGGCGGGCCACATAGGCGGCCATACCATCGTTGATTCCCCGGCCGGCATTGATGATCTGCGCATGGTGCCCGAACATGGCCGATTTATAGGTCAGGTAGTAGGGGTCGACCCCGATACAGTGTCCCCCTACCAGACCGGGAAAGAAATTCAGAAAATTCCATTTGGTGCCGGCAGCCTCCAGCACTTCATAGGTATTGATTCCCATTTTGTTGAAGATCATGGAGAGCTCGTTCATGAAGGCAATATTGATATCCCGCTGGGTGTTTTCAATGACCTTGGCGGCTTCGGCCACCTTGATGGAGCTGGCCCGGTACACACCGGCCGTGATAACCAGCTCATATGTAAGAGCAATCTCTTCTGCAGATTCGGCATCACAGCCCGAAGTCACTTTGGTGATCCGCGTAAGGGTATGTTCCCGGTCGCCCGGGTTGATCCGCTCCGGGGAGAAACCCACCTTGAACTGTTCCATGTACTTCAGGCCGGAAACCTCGCTGAGCAGGGGTATGCAATCCTCTTCGGTGCACCCGGGATATACCGTGGATTCATAGACCACGTAATCTCCCTCCTTCAGGACCTTCCCCACGGTGGTAGTGGCTGAAAGCACCGGTCTGAGATCGGGGTTCTTATGTTCATCGATGGGGGTGGGGACCGCTACCACAAAGAAAGAGGCCTCACGCAGATCTTCCAGATCGGCGGTAAAATGTATATCACAGCCTTCAAAATCCCGGCTGGTAAGTTCCTTGCTGGGATCCACCTTGTTTTTCATCATCTCCACCCGATCGGCCTTGATGTCATAACCGATGACCGAAATCTTTTTGGCAAACTCCAGGGCAATGGGTAGCCCCACATAGCCCAGACCGATGACAGCCATTTTCTTCTTTCTGCTCAGCAGATCGTCATAAATCATGTTGAATGTTTTTAATTATGGGATGATAGTCACCCGTTAATCCAACCGGTTCCGTATTTCGAATGGTATAAACAATTCCGATGGAATTCCTGGCAGCCTCCAGCCCGAAACCCTCTCCTTTCAGGATCTTCTCATAAGAGATGGTATGCAGGTCGCTGAAGCCCCCGCTGAATTCGATCTCCTCCCCGTTTACGGTGATGGACCGGTAGGTTCGTTTTTCGGTGTTCTTAATCCTCGGAGGGATATCCTGGTAGTCAATACTCAGGAACCAGCGAACGCGTGCCTTTTCCAGCTCCAGGTACCCAGCGGCCTTGTCCTCCTTCAGAATATGGACACGGTTCATTTTTACTTCCCCGAAGATCCAGGTCAGCATGTCAAAGAAATGGACACCTATGTTGGTGGGGACCCCTCCCGATTTTTCGATTTTTCCTTTCCAGGAGTAGTGGTACCAATTTCCCCTGCTGGTGATATAGGACAGGTCCACGTCATAGATCTTATCGGGCGGACCGTTCTGTACCCGTTCCTTCAAATCCAGGATGGCCTGGTGATGTCGGAGTTGTAAGATATTCCAGACACTCTTCCCGGTCTCCATTTCATAATCTTTCAGGGCGTCGATGTTCCATGGATTCAGGACCAGGGGTTTCTCACAGATGGCATCTGCGCCGTTGCGCAGGGCGAAACGGATATGTGAATCGTGCAGGTAATTGGGGGAACAGATACTCACATAATGCACCTGTGTTCCCTGCCTGTTCAGCTTGGCAATATGACGGTCGAATCGCTCAAATTCAGTAAAGAAATCGGCTTCCGGAAAATAGCTGTCCATAAAACCCACGCTGTCAAAGGGATCCAGTGCTGCAACCAGTTGATTGTTCGTCTCCTTGATCGCCCTGACGTGTCTGACAGCGATATATCCGGCGATGCCTATTACGGCAAAATTCTTAACAGGCTTATTCATGTTCTGATCCTGTTTTCATGACCATATCTCCCTTGAGTCTGTATGTTTCTCCACTTTCCGGGCAGACGGCCAATCCTTCCTTATTAAACTTCAGACGGTGTCCATACTCGCTCATCCAACCGATCTGCCTGGAGGGATTCCCCACCACCAGTGCATAGGGCAAGACTTCGCTTGTAACGACGGCACCTGCGCCGATAAATGCAAATTTACCAATTTTATTCCCACAAATGATGGTGGCATTGGCACCAATGGTGGCCCCTTTTTCAACCAGGGTCTGTACATACTGATCCCGTCGAGCCACGGCGCTCCTGGGATTGATTACATTGGTAAAGACCATGGATGGACCCAGAAACACATCGTCCTCACAAAGTACACCCGTGTAAATGGAGACATTATTCTGGACCTTTACATTATTTCCAAGTACCACATCGGGCGAAACCACCACATTCTGGCCGAGATTGCAGTTCATTCCTATTTTGCATCCGGTCATAATATGAGTGAAATGCCAGATTTTCGTACCGGAACCAATCACAACCCCGGGATCAATGACTGCGGTTTCATGGGCAAAGTAATCTTTCATCTTCTATCGGTTAAAAAATTGATGAATCTGATCGGAAATAAATGAAAGCTGGTCCTCTTGCAGTTCCGTATGCATGGGCAGTGAAAGTACCCTGGTGCAAAGTTCTTCCGCCACGGGAAAATCGCCTTCCCGGTATCCCAGGTCCCGGTAGGCCCTCTGAAGATGCAAAGGTAGCGGGTAATAGACCTGGGAGGGAATCCCCTTCTGCTGCAGCCACTCCTTCAGTGCATCTCTTCTGGGGGGCTCCACCTGCAGGGTATACTGGTGGAAAATATGGGAGGTAAAAGCGGAACGCACCGGGATCTGGATCCCCTCGATTCCGGAAAGGGTGCGGTCGTACCTGGCAGCAGCCTCCTGGCGCAGGCGGTGGTAGTCATCCAGGTGCCTGAGCTTTACCCTCAGGATAGCTGCCTGCAGGGTGTCGAGGCGGGAATTCACCCCCACATGATCATAGAAATACCGTTTTTGCATTCCGTGGTTCACCAGGGAAGCGGCCCGCCGGCCAAAACTCTCATCGTTTGTAAATAATGCCCCGCCGTCCCCGAATGCACCCAGGTTCTTGGATGGAAAAAATGAAGTACATCCCAGGTGCCCGATGGTTCCGGCTTTCTGTCCGGATCCCCCTTCAGGAAAAAAATCTGCTCCCAGGGCCTGGGCGTTATCCTCAACGACAAAAAGGCCGTGGATCCGGGCAAAATCCATCACCGCATTCATGTCTGCACACTGTCCGAACAGGTGTACCGGAATAATTGCACGGGTGCGGTCCGTGACGGCTTGTTCCAGTTTTTCCGGATCCAGGTTAAAGCTATCGGACCTGACATCCACAAATACGGGCTTGAATCCCAGGAGCCTGATGACTTCCACGGTGGCGATAAAGGTAAAGGGGGTGGTGATAATTTCGTCACCGGGCTGAAGTTCCAGGGCCATCAGGGCCACCTGCAGGGCATCCGTCCCGTTACCGCAGGCAACGGTGTGGTTCACTTCCAGGTAGGCGGATAGTTCTTCCTGGAATTTACCCACATCCTCTCCCCTTATAAATGCCGAGGAATTTATGACCTCCTGCATGGCCAGGTCCACCTCATCTTTGATTTTAAGGTACTGACCGTAGAGGTCAACCATTTTTATCTCATTCATTTATACCCGCTTACAGAATTGATCTACGAAGATAGTAAAAAAAGCGGGTTGATAACTTGGTTTTGATTTCCTGAGACGACTGATTATTTTTACCGCACAATGAACCCCCATGATCATCGGTAAATATATTCGAATGCTCCTTGAGCAGCGCAGCCGTGTGATACTCCCCGGCTTTGGAAATCTGGAGGTTGTGATCCAGGAAGGGACCCAGGCCCTGTCAGGCAAGCATTTCAATCCGCCCGGACGCACAGTCCGATTTGATGCCGGATTCAGCAAGGATGACGGTTTGCTCGCGGAAACACTTGCAGCAGGAGAATCACTGGAAAGAGAAGAGGCCACACAAAGGGTACTGGAGCTTATAGATGCTATCAAATTTGCCCTGGATAAAGGGGAAGACTATTCCATACCGGAGACGGGTACCTTTTCCAGGGATGACGACGGAAAGATCCGTTTCCAGACGGATCAGGACTGGGTCCTGGAACCTGACCAGTACGGGCTCGAATCCATGGATCTTCTGGAACTGGAGGAATTGCCGGCCGAAGGGGAAAAGGGGATCAAATCCGAGTCCGGTACCACTTCAAAAGTTACTACGCTGGCTCCGCCCCGGCCCAAGCCCAAAGCGAAGCGGTGGCGGGTGATCTGGGTCGTAGCCGCTCTTCTGATCGTGGTTCTGGCGGTCCTTCTCCTGGTTCCCACGGGCGAGTCTGAGCAGGGAGTGCGCAGGAAACTCTTTCAAAAGAGTTCGGACCGGGAGCAGATCGAGCAGGAGGCTCCGGTGACAGATTCGTCTGCGACAGAGATGGAGGAACAACCTGCGGAAGAAGAAGTCGGGGTAGCAGAACCTGAAGCTGAACCCGAAGTTGTACCTGAGGTACCCCCTGAGGCTCCCAAAAATTTCTATATCATTGCCGGGAGCTTTCAAAAACTGAAGAATGCTAGTGATATGCAGGATGAGCTAAATCGCAGGGGCTTTCAGGCGGAAGTGATGATCACCGATAACAGAATGTACCGGGTGAGCGTCGCCTCCTATGCGACCAAGGAGGAGGCGGAAAGGGCTCTGCAGCAGGTCAAGTCCGAGCCGGGACTGCAATCCTGCTGGCTGCTATCCAATTAAGTTCAGTTAATTTCAGATCCGTTTTCTGCCTCAGGGGAGGGCTCCACAAAGTGCAGCGACCCGTCCGCATTTTCTGACAGCAGGATCATGCCCTTTGATTCGGTCCCCTTGATGGTACGTGGAGCCAGATTGGCCAGTACCGTTACTTTTTTCCCGGGGAGGGTCTCGGGATCAAAATATTCGGCGATCCCCGATACGATGATTCTTTCCTCGAAGCCCAGGTCAATCTTCATTTTGATCAGCTTCTTGGTCTTGGGTACTTTTTCAGCGTCCAGGATGGTACCGGTCCGCAGGTCCATCCGTGTAAATTCATCAAAGCTGATTTGCTCCTTCTGGGGACTATGTGTTGCTGGTTCCACGAAATCCTCTTTGGTCCGGTTCAGTTTGTCAAGTTGCTGCTGAATCTGCTCGTCCTCGATTTTCTCGAAGAGCAGGGAGGCTTCCCCGAGGATGTGGCCGGCAGGCAGCACGTTACTGGATCCGATCCGGCCCCAGGAGGTTTCCCCGAACCGGAGCATATCCCGGAGCCTTTCCATGGAAAAGGGAAGAAAAGGATCCAGCAGCAAACTCAGGTTCGCCGAAATCTGCAGGGAGATGTTCAGGATCGTTTTCACCCGGTCCGGATCGGATTTGATCACCTTCCATGGTTCTGTGTCGGCCAGGTACTTGTTTCCCAGGCGGGCCAGATCCATCCCCCTTTTTACGGCTTCCCTGAAGCGGAACGCCTCCAGGCTCTGCTCCACGCTTTTTCCAAGGGCAGGGATCTCTTCAAGGGTCGCCCGGTCGGATTCCGTCAGGGAGGTAATTTCCGGAACCTTCCCCTCAAAGTATTTATGGGTCAGGACAATCGCCCGGTTGATGAAATTACCGAGAATGGCCACCAGCTCATTGTTGTTGCGGTTCTGAAAATCCTTCCAGGTAAAATCATTGTCCTTGTTCTCAGGGGCGTTGGCACAAATGACATAACGCAACACATCCTGTTTGCCAGGGAAATCTTCCAGGTATTCGTGGAGCCATACGGCCCAGTTCCGGGAAGTGGAGATTTTGTCGTTCTCCAGGTTCAGGAACTCATTGGCGGGTACGTTGTCGGGGAGGATATAACTCCCTTCGGCCTTCAGCATGGTGGGGAATACGATGCAATGAAATACGATGTTGTCCTTCCCGATAAAGTGGATCAGCCGGGATTCCTCGTCTTTCCAGTACTTTTCCCAGTGGGGGGTCAGCTCCTTGGTGGCGGAGATATACCCGATGGGTGCATCAAACCAGACATACAGCACCTTTCCCTCGGCTCCTTCCACAGGCACCGGGACACCCCAGTCCAGGTCCCGGCTCACGGCCCTTGGCTGCAGACCCTGGTCGAGCCAGGATTTGCACTGGCCGTATACATTGGGTTTCCATTCCTGGTGTCCCTGAAGGATCCATTCGCGAAGCCAGGGCTCGTATTTGTCCAGGGGCAGGTACCAGTGCTTGGTTTCCTTCAGGACGGGCTGACTGCCGCTGATGGTAGAGACCGGATTTACAAGCTCGGTCGGACTCAGAGAGGTGCCGCATTGCTCACACTGGTCCCCGTAAGCTCCCGGGTTCCCGCAGTGGGGACAGGTACCGGTAATATAACGGTCAGCCAGGAAGGTGGCGGCCTCCTCATCATAATACTGTTCGGAGGTTTTCTCCTGGAAGACCCCCTTTTCGTACAGGGTCCTGAAGAATTCTGAAGCGGTTTCGTAATGCACCTGGTTGGAAGTCCGGGAATAAATGTCGAATGAGATCCCAAAATCCTCAAATGCTTTCTTATTGATCCTGTGGTAGCGGTCCACGATTTCCTGGGGGGTGGTTCCCTCGTTACGTGCCTTCAGGGTGATCGGAACCCCGTGTTCGTCTGATCCGCAGATGGAGATCACATCTTTTCCCTGCTGGCGAAGGTAGCGTACATAAATGTCCGAGGGAACATAAACGCCGGCCAGGTGACCCAGGTGGATGGGACCGTTGGCATAGGGGAGGGCCGAAGTAATCAAAAATCTTTTGTATGCTTTGGCAGTCATAGTCCTAAGTTTGGGAAAGCACAAAGATAAGGATAAAATGGGGCTGATTTTTCCCCTTTCAGCACATAAATGGGAAAGAAACTTGGTATGAACCAATGGAAAGCGGGCAGAAATGCGGAAAAAGCGGCAGCCGGGTATCTTCAGGCCCGGGGATACAGGATTTGGAAAACCAACTGGAGGTGGGGGAAACGGGAGCTGGATCTGGTTACCCTGCATCGTCATGAACTGGTGATTGTTGAGGTGAAGGCCCGGGTGGGTAATGCGGTCAACGACCCCTCCGTGGTGGTGGACCGTGAAAAAGAACGCAACATTATACTGGCTGCGGATGCATTTATCCGGCTGCACGGATGCTGCCGCCCCACCCGTTTTGATGTGATCGCGGTGATCTATTCCGGCAGCGGAATGGAGATCGAGCACACGGAAAATGCCTTCTATCCCACGGCGGAGTAATGGAAGCACGTCCCTATTCCAGCTGCATGAAATCTTCACTTAATACACGCTGCAGGCTCTCCAGGAGCAGGTCGGCATGCGTTCTGGAAAATACCATGGGGGGCTTGATTTTCATCACGTTGACCTCCCTCCCGTCGGTGCTCATGAGAACTCCCAGCTCCTTCATACGATTGGCCAGGTAGGCGGCTTTTCCGGTCTGGGGATTCAGTTCCTTATCGGTCAGCTCGATGCCCAGGAAAAGTCCCTGTCCGCGTACATCGCCGATGACCGGAAACTCCCCCTGCATGTTTTGCAGCTCCTGTTTCAGGTAAAGGCCCGTTTCAAGGGCATTTTCCTGAAGCCCCTCCTCTTTGACCACTCGCAGCACTTCCGTTCCGATGACACAGGAGACCGGGTTGCCTCCGAAGGTGTTAAAATATTCCATGCCGTTGGCAAAGGCATCAGCCACTTCCCGGGTGCAAACCACCGCTGCCAGCGGATGGCCATTCCCGATGGGTTTACCGATGGTGACGATATCAGGAACCACGCTATGCTGCTGGAAGCCCCAGAACTTCACACCCGTTCGTCCGCATCCGACCTGCACCTCATCGGCTATGCAGATTCCCCCGGCGTTCCGAACTGCCGTATAAGCCATGCTCAGAAAGTGGTCCGGAAGCTCAATCTGTCCCCCGCAACTGATGATGCTTTCGCAGATAAATGCTGCCGGTTCTCTTCCAAGACTTCGAATATGATCGATGCGGTCCTGCACATGGGCCGCATAACGGGGACCGCAGCCGTCGCCTCTGTAGATGCCCCTAAACCGGTCGGGCAGGGGAACAATATGCGTGTGTTCAGGAGCCCCGGAACCTCCTTTCCCGTCAAATTTGTAAGAACTGACGCTGATGCATCCGGAGCTGTTCCCGTGGTAGCCCACCTCCATGGCAAGCATGTCACGTCGTCCGGTACAGGTCCGGGCCATGCGAAGCGCCAGTTCATTGGCCTCGCTGCCGGAATTGACCAGGTGGACCACCGACAGTTCCTCCGGAAGGGTCGCCAGCAACTCCCTGGTAAAGGTATTGATGTGATCGTGCAGGTACCGGGTATTGGTGTTCAGGACGGCCATCTGTCGCTGGCCGGCCCGGACCACCCTGGGATGCTCGTGCCCCACATGGGCCACATTGTTTACGGTATCCAGGAATTTCCGCCCCAGATGGTCGATCAGGTACATTCCGTCACCACGAACGATCTTCAGTGGTTCCGGATAGGAAAGGCTCAGGCCCCGTCCCAGGTGTTCCTTTCGATAGGCCAAGGTTTCGGAAGGATCCGGCGGGAACTTCTGGGTTAGTCCGGGT
>CAYRLP010000056.1:0-9804 GCA_964424935.1 uncultured Bacteroides sp. | reverse complement strand
AGGTCTATAAGCGCACGCCGGACAGCCCGGCTTCCCTGCAGCGGCCCATCAAAAGGCTGAAAGGTTTCAAACGGATAACCATTCCGAAAGGACAGACCCTTACCATGCATACTGATATCGATTGTGCCGATCTTTGGTTCTGGGATCCGGAAAACAACAGGATCACCTTCGACCAGGGGACCTATCTGTTCGAAATAGGGTGCTCATCCAGGGATATCAGGGGATCGGTGACAGCGACCATGCAGGGCGCTTTTAAGCCTGTTCTGAAAACCGTTGTTGCAGACTGCGGATCGGTTGTATTAAGAAGGGGATCCAGTGCGCAAACCACGGTCACGGCCGCCATGACGGATGACAGCTTTTACGAACTGTCCGGAGAAAACATCGTTTATACCAGCAACAACCCTTCGGTGGCCTCCGTGGATGAAGATGGCCTGGTCACGGCGAAAGGTGTCGGGGTGGCCACCATAACCGCTCATGTCACGATCGGTGAAACTACCGTATCCGATGGCTTTCCCGTTAAGATCATGCCCGACCTGAGCCCGGTCTCCCTCACGGTAAATAATAAATCCGTTCCCGGGTATGAACCCGCGGTAACCGGCTACAGCTATATGCTGAAAAAACCTTCCTCCGAGGCGCCCCTGGTAGGAGCCACCGCGGCCGAACCCTCCGTATCGGTTGAGATTGACCAGGCTAAGGGTGTTCCGGGTACTACCACCATCTCACTGAAAGACAACATTACCGTGGATCAGAAAGAGTATGCGGTCAATTTCGGGGTAAAATCAGTTTCCGACGAGTTTAAAAGCGGCAACCTGGGCGATCAGTGGAGCTGGATCCGTGAAAACAAGAACCACTGGAGCCTGACGGAAAATCCCGGTCACCTCGTTATCACAGGGGAAACGGGAGATGTGTCCGGAGCCTCCAACAATGCAGAAAATATCCTGCTCCAGAGTGCAAATACAGACTGGACCATCCTGTCCGGGATAAGCTTCTCACGAAAACCTGCTCTGCCAAACGAGCAGGGAGGGCTCATTGCATGGCAGGACGAGGACAACTACGTGAAGCTGGTTTACCGGGTGAATCCCATGTCGTTCTTTGGTCCCCGGGGAATTCTCGATATGATCATCGAACAGGACGGATTTGCCTTTTCCATTGTGAATGTGCGAAGTAACGATGTGATAACGGATAACGATCTTTCGCTGATCCTGAAACTGGAGCGCAAGGGCATGACCATTACCGGCTCCTACTCCCGGGACGGGAAAAATTTCAGTCAGATCGGGACCATAGATACGAATCTCCGGGATGCCAAAGCCGGGTTGATCGTCTGCAAGGGACTGGAGGAGGACAGGCCTCAGTTCAGAAGATTTCCGGGAATGCAAATGCCCGAGGCGGAACAAACCGATTTCGATGTGTCCTGCGACTATTTCAGGATTACCAGCAGCGGCCTGAAATAGCCAGTTCCGGGTATTCCGCTTCGCAGAGCCAAACGAAGAAACCCGATGCGTTTGTCAGTCTTACATAGCTGTATTCTGCTGGGGTGTAGCCTGATCATCCTTACGGGAGCAGGAAATGCCCGGACAGACAGGAATCCCGGCTTTTCCCGGTGGGAAGGTTACCGGACCATAATCGAATACCATAACGGATTCCTTGCGGCCGGCTCCGGTGGACGGATCGACTGGATCTCTTCATCCGGCAAGGTTATCCGGTCCGAACGGTTTCCCGATGAGGATTTCAATTGCCTGCTCATACAGGACCGGCAGGTGGTTGCAGCCGGTGACCACGGCTCCATCCTGGTCTCCTCAGACGATGGGGAATGGCAAAAGATGGAGAGCGGAACCGGCAAAAACATCCATTCACTTGCCTCGTTCAATGGGATGATCCTGGCAGGTGCCGATAATGGCCTGGTTCTTTGCTGCGGCAAAAACGGGACCTTTGACAGCATCCCCCTCCCCCTCAAAGGTAACATCGTATCCCTCTCCGCAAGACCAGCCGATTGTTACGGGGTGACCGATGCAGGGGAAATCATCCGGACCAGGGACGGAATGAATTGGGATGTCCTTGATTTCAACCAGAAGTATTCCGGCTTTTACGGTACCTGCTATTTCAGAAAAGTCCTGGTTACAGAGAATCGGATTGCCGTAGCGGGGGTGAGAGACGACGGTTTAGCGGTACTCTTTTTTTCGCACCTGGGCGGCGTGTGGACCGAGCGATCCCTCAGTTACACCGATAATCTGGGAAAGACAAACTATCTGACAAACGCTCCGAACGATATACTCTACGATAAGCTGGAAGATGAGTTCTTCCTTGCCTGCGATGAAGGGAAGCTGATCCGGCTACTCTCCTGCACCCAGTGCAACATACTGATCATCTTGTCCGGGGATGATCTGGAAGCCATTACAGGAAATGGGGGCAACCTGGTGATTACTGGAGAGAATTTCTTCCTGCAGACCATGAATTTCAGATGAACAACAAGGCTGTTTTCAATGTATGCCTTTAAAAACAAACTCATGAAAAAATCCAGAATCTTATTCTCCTGCCTGATTATAACAGGATGGATCTCCGCTAATCTCTTTTCACAGGAACCTGCACAGATTAAGATCGATTTTGATCGTAAAATCGGTGAGATCGATCCGAATATTTATGGCGGTTTCCTTGAACCGATCTTTACTACAGTGTATGGCAGCCTGTATGATCCAACCTCTCCTTTCGCGGATGAGAACGGGTTCCGTAAAGATTATATGGAGCAGATCCGGGAACTGAAAATACCCGTGGTTCGCTGGCCGGGGGGCAATTATGTATCGGGATACAACTGGGAAGATGGGATCGGGCCCAAGGATCAACGGCCCACCAGGCTCGACCTCGCATGGAACCAGATTGAAACCAACCACATGGGGACAGATGAATATGTGAAATTCTGCAAGCTGGTCGGTGCAGAAAACTTCATATGCATCAATGCCGGAACAGGCACCCTGGACGATGCACGCCACTGGGTCGAGTATTGCAATTATGAAAAAGGCACCTACTACTCGGATCTCCGCAGGAAATACGGAAATGAAGAGCCGTTCAACGTGAAATACTGGGCTCTTGGAAACGAAATCGACGGACCCTGGCAAATGGGGCAGAAAAATGCGGAAGACTATGTCAAATTTGCCAAAGAGGCTGCAAAACTGATGCGGCAGGTAGACAGGGATGTGAAACTGATCGCTTCCGGGGCTTCCAACTACAGTCCGGATGATTTTAACCGCTGGATCGACTGGAACGATTACGTGCTGCAGCAGATGGTGGGAACTATCGATTACCTTTCTGTCCATAGGTATGTGCACGAAGCATTGAAGGAGGACCGGGGTTTTTCCAGCATGGTCTCCCTGAACCTGGACCTGGATCAGAAAATAGAGATGGTGGATGCCCTGATCCTGAAGGCCATGATGAAATCAGGATCCGAACGGCCGGTATACATCTCCTTTGATGAATGGGGAGCCCGGGCAAGAGGCCTGTTGGGTCCCTTAATGGTCGCCTTGCATCTGAACTCCTTTGTCCGGCATGCCGATATTGTAAAAATGGCCAATATGACCATGCTGTCGGCCCTGGTGGGCCAATCGCCGGATGGGGATTTCAGGAATTCGCTGTACATGGCATTTTACCTCTATTCCAATAATTGCCATGGCACAGCACTGGATGTGAAAACGCTGTGTGAAACCTACAGCAATGAGATTTTTGATGACATCCCCTACCTGGATGTTTCCGCGGGTTTGAACGAAGCGACCCAGATGCTCGTGGTAAATGTGGTCAACCGCCATGAGACAGATGCCATCGAATCGGTGCTTGTTTTACAGACAGGGGAGTGTACAGGAAATGCCAAAGTGCACGAAGTGAATGGCGAAACCATAGAGGCTACCAATACGAAAACGGAACAGGGGGTCCGTATCGTCACAAAGGATATTGAATTCAGGGGCCATACCCTCTCGTATAGTTTTCCGGCCCATTCCCTGACGCAGTTTGAGATTCCCGTCCGGCAGCTATAGGTCCCCCACGATCTCAAATCTCTTCTCCAGAATGTTCCCGTGGGAATCGACCAGGGTCAGGGTATGCATGCCCTCGGGAGCAAGGAATTCCATCTGGTGGATCAGGGAAGTTTCCCCCAGGTACCTGTCGTCGAGGTGCCAGTAGATGGTGGCCCCGGCTTCCCGGTGTGCCGCTTCAAAAACCACCCGGCTCAGCTGTCCGTTCAGCCCCCGGGGGATAAATACCTGCCGGGTCTCTTTCGGATAGATGAGCTCCATGGGGGTTTCGTTCCCGTCCGCACAACCGGGAAGAAAGGGGGGCAGGACCCGGTACCTTGGATCCTTTCTCTTGTAATACCATTCCATCACCGGAGGCAGGACGAACCAGGGAGCATTGACCATCTGCCCGGTTTCATAGCAGCTGCTGTTGACCCGGAACTGTTCTGTCCGGTCCAGGTGAACGATCCGGTGGTAGGGACAGGCCTCCATGAGCTCCCCTGCCTGCGGGACCATCCGGATCTCCGTTTCATCGCAATCCGGACCGGCCCGGAATCCGCTGCGCACACAGAGTTCTATTTCAGTCATCTCCTCATAAGGGGTCTCGAACCATCCGGTTGAAGGAAGCAGGCTGAAAAGATCGAACATCAGCGGGGCGGCCACATTCACCCCGGTGAGTCCGGGTCGGCCCTCACCGTCTGCGTTCCCTACCCATACCCCCACCAGGTAACCGGGGGTCGAACCTATGGCCCAGGCATCCCTGTAACCGAAGCTGGTACCGGTCTTCCATGCAATGGTCCTGGTGGAGGAGAAACGCTCCCAGGCTCCTTCCTGGGTGGGGCGTTCAAGCTCTGTCAGGGTCTCAAAGCACTGCCAGATGGAAGCGGCACCCATGATCCCGCCGGATTTCAGGTCGGGGGCCGGGTATGCTTTTTTTCCGGCACGTTCCTTCAGGACGTATACCGGAGGATCGTACTGCCCCGGATCGTAGCGGTATCCATAGTCCTGGAAGTGGTTCAGGGTATTGGCCATTCCCGTGTAGACTCTGCAAAGGTCCCACAGGGTGACTTCGGCGCCACCCAGGATCAGGGTCAGTCCATAGTGTCCCGGCGCTTCCCCGATGGTGGCGAATCCCAGGGACTGCAGCCTGGAATGAAACTTCTCCAGTCCGTAGGTTTGCAGCATGCGTACGGCAGGCACGTTCAGGGACCGGACCAGGGCCGTACTCGCTGGTACTGCCCCGCTGTAGGTCCGGTCGAAATTCAGGGGTGAATATCCCGAAATATGGGTGGGGATATCCGGGACCAGGTTATCCGGAAGAAGCTCACCTTCATCCAGCATAAAGGTGTAAAGAAGCGGCTTCAGGATGCTGCCCGAACTCCGCGGAGCATCGATGATATCCACAAAGTTACCGTTCCCTTCCTCTCTGGAGGCTGTATTCCCCACATAGGCCACCACCTCCCGGTCGGGGACCCGGATGACCAGCACCGCGGCATTGTGGATCCCGTTCTGCTTCAGGTGCTGATGGTGGCGTTCCACCAGGATGCCTGCCCGTTCCTGCAGATCCCTGTCAATGGTAGTATGCACCCGTGTTCCTTTCAGACCCTCCTTTTCGGACCGGTCCAGCAAATGCAGGGTCAGCTGGGGCAGTGGAAAGGGTTTTAAAGGCAGGGACTCGGACCGGGCCAGTTCACAGCCCAGGGAATCGATCACTCCCTTTTCCTGCAGTTTATTCAGCAGACGGTCCCTTTTGGCAAGCAGTTCCTCCTGGTTTCTTCCCGGGTAGATCAGGGCCGGAGCATTGGGAAGGACGGCCAGGGTGGACGCCTCCCCCCAGGACAGCTTGTAGGCGGGCCGGCCATAATACCTCCAGGCCGCCGCATCAATGCCCACCACATTGCCCCCGAACGGTGCAAAGGAAGCATAGAGCCGCATGATTTCCTCCTTGCTTCTTGCACACTCCAGACGAAGGGCAAGTACCATCTCGATCAGTTTCTGGAAAACGGTCCGGGGCTTGCCTTTCCGGGAGAGGCGAACCACCTGCATGGTGATGGTGCTCCCTCCGCTCACGATCCGTCCTGCCCGGATGTTTCGGACCAGCGCCTTGCCAAGCGAGATTGGGTTAACCCCGGGATGATAACGGAAATACTCATCCTCAAAATAACGGAAACACTGGCTCAGCCTGTATGGGACACTGTCGCACGGCGGGAACCTCCACTGTCCGTCCGCAGTGATCCGGGCCGACAGAAGTTCCCCGTCCCTGCTCTCCAGGACCGTGTTGGTCTCCTCCTCGAAACGGACCACTGGGAGCAGCAGGAAGCTGATGCCGATCACCCCCAGGGCGATTAGCACAATCCTATGTTTGTTCAGCCAGCGGAGCATCTCCCCAACCGGGTTAACCGTTTATTCCTGCTTTGTTACCCGCACCCATTTCCCGGTCCGGGTGGCATGGATATCGTTGTCGTACATGGCCTCACAATAGACCGCGGGCAGGAAGAACTCTCCCTGGTATGCCGCATTCAGCATCACCACAAAGGTCTTGGTTTCCCCTTTCTCCAGCCCGAAATAGCTGTAGACCCGGTCGTCCCGGATATCCTGGTACTCCGGCTTGCTTTTCACTTTGGACGATTCCATGTTGTCCAGCCTCAGGTTCCGGATCTCCCATCCGGACGGGAACATCTGGGTCAGTGCCAGTTCCTGGTACCTGGCCCGGATTCCCGGATGGGTCAGCGTGACCTCGGCCACAAAATCGGTCCCCTGCTCCAAACGGGAAGGATCTACCGGGTTTCCTTCCATGTTGAAATACCGGACCTTCATTTGAAGGTCACTCTCCTCATCCCCCACCGGGTTATCCAGCGGGATACCGTCCAGCTGCATGCTGACAAACAGGTTCCGGGAGTCGGTATTCTTCAGCGCGATGGTACCCCCTTTCGTCCCTTCGAAGGGCAGTTCCAGCCTTTGCACGGGGGCATGGACTGATACCTGCTGACTCTTTCCGTTGAGCGTATATTCAAACTCCATGGCGCCCGAAGCATCCGTGTCACCCACGAACTTGCCAACGGCCATGAGCACATAGGCAGTGGTCTGGGTGCTGTGCCAGCTCCCCGAAGCCATCTGTTCCGCAATCTCATCCACCAGTTTTTTTGCCTGCACCTGGTCCCCCATAAGGGTCAACACCTCCAGGATCATGGCCTGGTCACGCAGCGTACTGCCATAGGTATAGGAGAGCTCCCGGTAAAAATCCACCCGGGTGCCCAGTCCGGCCACCAGCCGTTCGGCCACCTCCCGCTTTCCGGTAAGCATATAGGCACCCGCCAGTGTCCACCGGGCCGTGGACGTCAGGTTCTTCATTTCCCTCATACGGTTCATGGCCCCCAGGGCCGGCTTTTTCGCCAGGGCCAGGGTGTAGAGGCGGTAGGCCTGGTTAATCTCGCTGCTTCTGCGGGATCCGAAATAATCCTGCTCCCGGTTCCAGCTGTTGGCCATGCGGCTCTGATACTTGGCCCAGTTGTTGATGAACCCGATGGGAAGCTTATACCCCAGGGCCTCGGCCTCCAGCATGAAATGTCCGGCGTAGCTGGTCCCCCACTCACTCACCCTTCCATAGGATCCGGGCCAGTAGGTAAGCCCGCCTCCTGAGACCTGGAAGGATCTGATCTTATTGATCCCGGTCATGATATGGTCCTGGATCTCGCTCTTCTGCTGAGAATCCAGTTCCAGCAACCGGTGGAGGAACAGCTGGGGGAACACCGCTGAGGTGGTCTGCTCCACGCAGCCGTGCGGGTACTGCATCAGGTACTTCAGCCGCTGCTCCAGGTTCATGGGAGGAATCACCGATACCTCCAAGGCCCCGTGGTTGGTCCCTGCCAGTCCCACAGCCTCATAGCTGCTCTGCCAGCTCCGGCCCGGTTCAACCATATCATCGGAGGTCCGGGTGATTCGGGGATTGGGCATCCGTACCTGGAGGTCGATCCGGTCGCTCGCCTGCTGGTTTCCACTCCTGGCCACAACCTCCACCTGACCGGCACCGATTCCCGGGGCCACTTTCAGGGTGAAGTCCACCACCTGGTCCCCTTCCTGGTCAAAGCTGATCTTCCTGGAGGCGGGGCCCTCTACCTGGAACAGTTCATTGGTGGTCACTTCCACAGTTACGTTCCGCACACCGGGATCCATGGCGAATACAGTGACCGGCAGACTCACCGTTTCCGAAGGGCTCACCATCCTGGGCAGGGTGGCCAGCACCATCAGGGGCTTTTTCACCGGGGTGGCTTTTTCAGTGCTGCCGTAGGCCCCCTCCTGGCTCGCTACCACCATGGTCTTAACCGAACCCACATAATTGGGCATGGTGAAGGAGTGGCTGTTCCGCTGTCCTGCCTTCAGTTCAAAGGGTCCCAGGAACTGCACCACTGGCTTGAAGCGGTTCTCGTTCTTGTTGTCGTTCTGCTCAATAAACTCATCCCCTCCGATGGACAGCAGTCCGGCCATCTCCCCTTTCAGGGCTCCCAGCACATACTTGTACAGGTCCCACGTCCGGATGCCCAGCGCCTCTCTGGCATAGAACTGGTTCCACAGATCGGGGGTCCGGAAGCGGGTCAGGTCCAGCAGGCCCTCGTCCACCACGGCCACTGTATAGGTCATGGCCCTTCCATCCTGCTCCGAAACCTCCAGGGTCACCTCCTGCTCCGGTTCCAGCACATCCGGCATCTGAAGGACCGGGTTCAACCGGGTTTCCGGGTCCACCACGTTCACGGACTGGATCCCGTACATGCGGATGGGACGGTCGTTCACCGTGTTCCGGTGGGGCTGGATCAGGGAGATATGGATGAAGGCATTGGGCGCCATCTCCGGGGTAGCTTCCAGAACCACAGGATCCTCCAGCGGAGATTGCACCCAGAAGGTCCTCAGGATCCTTGATCCGGTTTCGATGCTGACCAGGGCACGCCCCTCTTCCATCTCTGGCAGGTTCAGGGTGATCTCTTCTCCGACGCTGTAATCCTTCTTGTCGGTAGTAAATGTTAGCATCTCGGCTCCCCCCGGGCCCTCCTGGGAATTGGTCTCCCAGTATCCCCGGTAATCCAGGTAAAAGGTCTGGCCGGTGCTGTGTCCCCCTTTGGAATCAGTGATCCGGATAAGCTTCCTGCCCCAGAGGTTCTTTTCAAAATTCAGTTCGTACTTGGCCTCCCCGTTCACCGTGCTGATCTGGTCTTTTTTGATCAGGTTGCGACTGCTGTTGCCCACATAGGAGGCCAGATCGTCGTATTCGTCCCGGTCCCACCACCATCTCCAGCGGACATCGTAGATCTCAATATTCAGATTCTCGACATCCACCGGGTTTCCGGATTCGTCCACCGTCACGATGGGGATCAGGTTGGTTTCGTTGGAGTAAAGGGCTCCGTTCCAGCCCGGACCTTCGGGGATCTTAACCCCTACATAGCGGCTGTACGGGGAGTACAACACAGGAAACCGGTCCACGCTGAAATCGCCCGAATTCTCAAAAACCCGGGTCTTGAAAAAGGCCTGCAGCATGCCGGGAGCCTCCTTCCCAACCTGGATGCCCGGAGAAAATGTGGCATTCCCCTGTTCGTCCAGCCTTCCTTCAAATACCATCTCTTCATCCGCCTCGAAACGCTTTACCGGATCGTCAAATACGAAACCCTGGTACTGTTTGAAGCCGGTGGTGGTGGGACGCAGGTCCATTTCGATATCGGCCCTCAGGTTCCTGGCAATGGCGCCATGCAGCCATTTGGCATTCAGGGTCCCGGTCACACGTCCCCGTTTCAGCAGCTCGGTACCGATATCGATATTGATC
>CAYRLP010000055.1:0-9866 GCA_964424935.1 uncultured Bacteroides sp. | reverse complement strand
TCCCTGTCCTCCCCTACAATCCTGATCTCATGAGTATTGCCGGGTGTATAATACACGTCCGCATGCACGCTGATCCCAATGCCGCTGAAAGCATCCAGATTGCGAACCTCCTCCTTGGGAGGGCCGGGTATTACAGAACTGCATGCCAGTAGCAGTGTGATCATTGCAACCACAGGAATCATTACTTTTTTCATCATGTTTTATGCGTTTGGTTAAAGATTGTTTAACCGAAAGACGAGATAAGAATTGAGATGTTACAGGCTTGTGAGTCCTTCAGGCAAATTAAACTGGACAGTTCGCGCTGTCGCGTCAATATGCTTAATAAAGTCCCGTACGGCCGGAACCATCAATTCCTTTCCTTCGATCTGAATCAGAAACATCGGGTTCATGGGATGTGCCAGATAGTCAGTAATCGTTCCCTGAAATCCACTGGTCTGGTCCGATGCAGAAAATCCGATCAGGTCCGCCAGATTCTCGTGAGTCTGCGATAAACCTGATGGACCCCCTGTATCAAAGTACATAGGACAACCGGATACTTCCCTTGCAGCCTCCGGTGAATCTATAAATTCAAATTTAATAATGGCCTGGTCCTCAGCAAGTAATTCCAGCTCTTCAACGAAAAAAGGAACCCGTTGCCCATCCAATTCGATGAACAACGGGTATTCTGTTTCCAGGTATTGACCTGCTTCGGGTTCCAGGATACTGTAAACTTCTCCACGGAGTCCATAGGGCTTGGTAATGAACCCTGCCTTCGTACCTCCTGGAACCACCATGGTCAATGGTTTTATTTTTCTTTCTTGGACTCTTTTTCCTCAGCTTTGGGTTCTTCCTCAACCTTAGGTTCTTCTTCAGCCTTGGCTTCTTCTTCAGCCTTGGCTTCTTCCGCTACCGGTTCATCTGCTGCGGGTTCTTCCTCAGCCTTAGGTTCTTCAGCAGCCTCGGGTTCTTCAGCAGCTTCCTCAGCCTTGGGTTCTTCTTCGGCTTTGGGTTCTTCTTCGCCTTTGGGTTCTTCTTCGGCTTTGGGTTCTTCCTCAGCGTTGGCTCCGCCTTCGGCGTCACCGAGCTCGGCTTCGCCTCGGTTGGGTTCTTCCTCAGCATTGGCTTCTTCCGCTACCGGTTCCTCAGCGGGGACTTCTGCAGCGGGAGCCTCTTCGGTAACTGCCGCTTCTTCGGCAACTGTTGCTTCTTCGGCAACTGTTGCTTCTTCCGACGCTTCAGCGTCCGTTTCAGCAGCGGGTGCCTCTTCAGCGGCGGCGGCTTCCTCAGCAGCGATTAACTCAGAGCGTTTCTTGGCAATTTCTGCAGCCCTGGTTTCCTTTATTCTTGATTCCTCCTCCAAACGGCTCTTCATGAGACTCTGCTTATCGGACTTGATCCGATCCCTCTTGGCCTGGATTTTCTGCTCTTTCTCTGTCATCCATGCCTGGAACCTTTTTTCGGCTTCCTCTTCGGAGAAAGCTCCTTTTTTAACACCCTCCAACAAGTGTTTTTTGTAAAGTACTCCCTTGTAGGATAAGATAGCTCTACATGTATCTGTAGGTTGAGCGCCTTTCTGCAGCCATTCTAAGGCTTTGTCGAAATCCAAAACAATGGTAGCAGGATTGGTATTGGGATTATACTGACCCAGTAATTCAATAAATTTACCATCTCGTGGCGCCCTGCTATCAGCAACTACAATAGAGTAGATCGCTTTGAATTTGCGACCCTGTCTTTGTAATCTGATCTTTGCTGGCATACTCGTTTAATTTAAATAGATTAAAACCTACATTTTTAGCGACCGCAAAGGTAGTATTTATCATGAAAAATACAAGCATTGGGCTGGGATTTAAAATCATTGCCGGCGTAAATCCAAAAGAATTGTTGCGGGGATTCCCGTTCGTGAAAAACAATTCAATTTGAGCAGCGAGTTATTAAAGGTCTAACTCCGGTCTGCCCTACCTGATAATAATTTTCTTGGTAAGCAAGGTTTTGCCCCAGGAGACTCGTATGAAGTAGATCCCTGAACTGGGATGTTCCAGCTCCACCTGGGCCGTTACGGAAGTATCATCGATTACCAGGGATTCGGTAATATCCTCAACCAGTTTACCGGTGATGTCAAACACCTTGGCATTAACCTTTTGTTTTCCATCGAAATCAAAGCTCAACTGAAATCTTCCGTCTGAAGGGTTCGGGAAGACATTTATTTCCTTTCCAGACTCTTCAAAACCGGGAGGATACTTTTCCGGTGCCGTCCCTGTGAATGACAGTACCTGCTGGGACATAAAAATAGTGCCCAGCAAGATTCCTAGAAACAGTATCGCAGGCTTTTTCATACTACAATTATAATCAAAAATCCTGCCAATTAGTTATTAACACGGGTTTTTTAATGCACTATTTCACCTAACTTTACGTTCCATGTATCTGATTTTTGACACAGAAACCACAGGACTTCCAAAGAAAGACAATGCTCCAATAGCAGAAGTAGACAACTGGCCGCGTGTGGTGCAGATTGCCTGGCAACTGCACGATCAGACAGGTGAACTTACCGAACATCACACCCTGTTAATCCGGCCCGACGGCTATGAGATCCCCTATGCAGCCGAAAAAATCCATGGGATTTCCACGGAAAAGGCCAGCCTTCATGGACTGCCTCTGAAGGATGCCCTGCAGCAGTTCAATGAATCGGTTAGTAAATCCAGGTTCCTGGTGGGACATAATATCCGCTTCGATATCAACGCCCTGGGTGCAGAATTTATCAGAAGCGGCATTCCCACAGAATTTCTGGAGAAGGAACAGGTTTGCACCATGCAGGCCTCCACCGATCATTTAAAGCTTCCCGGGGGAAGAGGAGGCAAATTCAAACCACCCAAACTGATGGAGCTTTATGAATTCCTGTTTGAAGAACAATTCATAGAAGCTCATAATGCCGCTGCCGATGTGGAGGCCACTGCACGTTGTTTTTTTGAATTGTTGCGTAAGAAAATAATTCCACCCGAATCACTTGGAATCGAACCCGGTCAGTTTAGCCAGTTTATTCAGAAGAACCAGGGAAAAATCAAGTCTTTTGGTCTGGTCCATCATTCCAACTGGGACAAACCAGAGGAACCGGAGGCTGACACGGAAAAACCCGCCTATGAAGCCTCCCAGACAAAACAAACCGATACGGGCTTCTGCCACCTGCATGTTCATACCCAGTACTCCATTCTAGACGGTGCCGCCAGCATCCCCGAACTTCTGAAAAAAGCGGTTGATGATGGCATGCATGCCGTGGCCATTACCGATCATGGCAATATGTTCGGGGCGAAAGAATTTCACATTGAAGCCAGCAGAAGGGGAATCTTACCCATACTCGGATGCGAGGCCTACATTGCGAACCGGTCACGCCATTCAAAAAAAGATAAGAACCTGGACGGAGCCGACCATGTGGTCCTGCTGGCAAAAAATTACAAGGGGTATCAGAACCTGAGCACTATCATATCCCTGGGCTGGACGGAGGGTTTTTATTATAAGCCACGTATTGACCGCGAACTGCTGGAAACCTATCATGAAGGGATCATCTGCCTTTCAGCCTGCCTCGGAGGAGAAATCCCCCAGGCTGTTATGCACCGGAGCCTGGAGGAAGCTGAAAAAATCACCCTGGAGTATCAGCGAATATTCGGAGAAGATTTCTATCTGGAACTCATGCGGCACCGGACCGATGATCCGGGAATGAATAAACTGGTTTTTGACGACCAGGTTTTTGTGAACCGTACCCTTCTTAAGTTTGGAAAGAAGTTTGGGATCAAATGCGTGGCCAGTAACGATGTGCACTTTGTGAACATGGAAGATGCAGAAGCTCACGATCACCTGATCTGTCTCAATACGGGTAAGGACCTGGATGATCCGACACGTCTGAGATACACCAGGCAGGAGTGGTTCAAGACCCAGGCTGAAATGAAGGAAGTCTTTTCAGACCTTCCGGAAGTCCTGAACAATACCCTGGAGATCGCAGACAAAGTGGAGCAATATGAATTGAACACCAATCCGGTCATGCCCTACTTTCCGCTTCCCGAAGAATTCAGTAACGAAGATGAATACCTGAAGCATATAACCTATGAAGGTGCTGCCAGGCGCTATCCCGAGATAACGGAAGAGATCAGGGAGCGGATCGATTTTGAATTGAGTACCATCCAGCGTATGGGTTTCCCCGGGTATTTCCTGATCGTTCAGGATTTCATTTCTGCTGCCCGCCAGATGGGTGTTTCTGTGGGCCCCGGAAGAGGGTCCGCTGCCGGATCGGCAGTGGCCTATTGCCTGGGAATTACCGACATTGATCCGATCCGTTATGATTTACTGTTTGAGAGGTTCCTGAATCCGGACCGGGTTTCCATGCCCGATATCGATATAGATTTTGATGAGGACGGACGCGACGAGGTACTTAAGTGGGTGGTAAACAAATATGGTCATGACCGGGTGGCCCATATTATCACCTTTGGATCCATGGCAGCCAAGCTGGCTATCCGTGATGTGGCCAGGATTCAGAAACTGCCCCTGCCGGAAGCCGACCGGCTGGCCAAACTGGTCCCGGAACGGCCGGGCATGACCCTTGCAAAAGCGTTTGAAGAGGTTCCTGAGTTAAGAGCTGAACGGAACTCGGCCAATCCGCTCATAGCCAATACGCTTCGAATTGCCCAGCGACTGGAAGGATCAGTCAGGCAAACCGGCCTTCATGCCTGCGGTGTAATCATCGGCCGGAACAATCTGACCGAGCATCTCCCTGTCTGCAAAACTAAAGACTCCGAATTTCTGGTAACCCAGTTCGACGGCCACTATGTGGAGGATGTGGGAATGTTGAAGATGGACTTCCTGGGACTGAAGACCCTGTCGATCATCAAAGATGCCCTGGCCAATATCAAAGAATCCCATGGAGTCGAGATTGACATCGATCACCTGCCCATGGATGATCAGAACACCTTTGACCTGTACTCCCGTGGAGAAACCACCGGACTGTTTCAGTTTGAATCGACCGGCATGAAAAAATACCTGAGGGATCTCAAGCCAAACCGCTTTGAGGACCTGATTGCCATGAATGCTCTTTACAGACCGGGCCCCATGGAATACATCCCCTCCTTTATCAACCGGAAGCATGGGATAGAGAAGATTGAATACGATCTTCCTGAAATGGAGGAGTATCTTAAAGATACTTACGGGATCACGGTCTACCAGGAACAGGTCATGCTTCTTTCCAGGAAACTTGCAGGGTTCACACGCGGGGAGGCAGATTCGCTCCGGAAAGCCATGGGCAAGAAGATCAAAAAAATGATGGACGAACTGAAGGTCAAGTTCGAGGAGGGATGCAGGAAAAACGGCATTACAAAGCAGAAGATTGAGAAAATATGGACGGACTGGCAGGCATTTGCCCAGTATGCATTTAACAAATCGCACTCAACCTGTTATGCCTATGTTTCTTACCAGACCGGTTATCTGAAGGCAAATTACCCGGCTGAGTTTATGGCAGCCGTGCTTAGCCGGAATATCACGGATATCAAAAAGATCGGTCAATTCATGGATGAGTGCCGCAGAATGGGTATTGCAGTGCTGGGGCCGGATGTAAACGAGAGCAATGTCCGTTTCACCGTTAACAGCAAAGGAGATATTCGCTTTGGCCTGGGTGCCATCAAGGGAGTCGGAGAAAATGCCGTTCAAAGCATCATCGAAGAACGAAACGCCCATGGCCCATTTTCGGATATCTATGATTTTGTGGAACGAAACGACCTGCATCAGCTGAACCGGAAGAATTTCGAAGGACTGGCCATAGCCGGAGCTTTGGACTGTTTTAAAGATATCTCCAGGAGCCAGTACCTGGATACATTGGAGGAAGAAGATCCCACTTTTATCGAACAGCTGATCAAATATGGAAGCAAGATCCAGTATGAACGGAACACACCCCAGCAGAACCTTTTCGGGGAGATCAGCTCCATAGCCATTTCAAGACCTGAGCCCCCCGAGGTAAATCCATGGGAAAATATCACAACCTGCAAACATGAAAAAGAGCTCCTGGGTTTCTATCTGACCTCTCATCCCCTGGACCGGTTCAAGCTGGAAGTCGAGGCTTTCTGTCCCAATACACTGGAACAATTGGGAGAGCTGCAGCAGTTTACAGGCAGGGATGTGGTCTTCTGTGGTATGGTTAAGAGTGTACGTGATGGTGTGGATCAGTGGCGAAATAAACCCTACCTGCTGGCACAGCTTGAAGATTATACCGACACTTTTACTCTGCGACTCAAAAATGACGATTATGTCAATTTCAAGCAATACTTCGTCCCCGATGTGGCCCTGATGATCCGGGCAAGTGTGAATGAATGGAGCCCCAGGGAAGAACCGGGTAAAAAGATCTATTCATTGAAGCTGAAGATGGTGTACATGCTGGCCGATGTCCGCGATAAACTGGTAAAATCGGTGAATATTTCCATGGATATCAATCAGATCTCCAATGAACTTATCGATTCGCTGGAACGCTTTACGGTTCATGAAAGCGGGAAACTGCTTAAATTTTGCATTTATGATCCTGCCGACCAGATGAAAATAGACCTTTTTTCAAGGAACAAACAGGTACAACTGACCGATGAATTTATCCATTATCTCCAGAACAACCCGGGATTTGAATTCCGTCTTGCGTAATTGTTTTTTTTCTATTTTTGACGGGTTGGTAGTTACTTATAAATATTAAATCATGGCAATAGAAGCAACAGATAGCAATTTCAACGAGGTGGTATTGAACTCAGATAAACCTGTAATTGTAGATTTTTGGGCTGAATGGTGCGGACCCTGCCGTATGGTCGGACCCATTGTGGAAGAAGTGGGGGTAGACTATGATGGCAAGGCAGTCGTCGCCAAGGTCGATGTGGATAGCAATCCGGGTATCACTGCAAAATATGGCATCAGAAATATTCCGACTATCCTTTTCTTTAAAAATGGGGAGGTTGCTGACAAGCAGGTGGGAGCTGTACCAAAAAGTACCATTGTTGGCAAGCTGGACGCGTTGCTCTAGACCGGTCCTTAATAATCGGCCGGTATAAAAAAGAAGGTCCCGTCCTCATCTTCCAGACCGGCTATTTTCCCAAATTGAGGGGTTTGTCTGGTTGAATTCTCCACAGCTGAAGTAACCTTCAGAACGATGCTTTCAATGGGAATGCAGGTGTTCGGATTATTGATAAGCACATTCGCGAAAGTCCTGGTAAACTGGCTATCATCCACTGCCTGCTCGTACCCCGCCGAAGAAAATACCTGCGATGACTTGAACTTGGTTGCTGTCCAGTCATCACAACTCCGTTCTGTAATCTCGGATCGCATTGCCTGGTAAAAACTGGGGCCGGACTCACAGGCATCCGTAATGACCAGTGTATGGGTGAGAAAATCGGGATAGACCTGCATGGCAGCCTTCAGTGCATTAGTGTTGTAATAGCTGAATTCGTCATTCCTGGCAGCATCTACCGGAATCCAGTACCCGCTTTCATTGATAAATGTACCGTGACCGGCATACCAGATAAGAAGCGAGTTCACCCGGTTGCTGCGGATCATATCCCTTAATTCGATCGAGAAAAACTTTGAAAGCTCTGCCTTGGTCATATTCTTCTTGTGAATCACCTCCTGAATCTGGTAATTTGCCAGGGCGGAACGCATCAGGGAAACATCCCTGGCAGGTCCTTCCAGACTTGGAAATGACTCGTAATCTGAATTCTCAATGAAAATAGCCCAGGTTTTTCCCATGGGATTGTTCTCGTAGGATGGCGTCTCACGGCTCAGTTTGTATTCAATTTCCGACCTGTTTCCAAACTCATCTTCCGCATAGACAGTCAGCCGGTTTTTGTTGGACACATTCAGAATGGCCGTGAAGCTGGGATTAAGATCTGTGGGGATATAGCTTGCCATTACACTATCGATGTATATGGAAGTTATCATGCTCTCATCTTCAATCTTTCCTTCCACATAAATCAGGGGCTCGTTGTTGTCCAGATACAGAATGTGGTTCTCGTTTCCGTAAGGTGCGATCATTGTCACCACAGGCGCATCGATTTCTGTTCGTCTGACCGGGAATATGGCAGTTTCCGTATTGTCGTAAATGTCAGAAACCTGAACCGTAACCTGGTTGGAGCGTGTGAGGTTTACGCTGGCCTTAAAACGGTATCCCTCATCCATTTTCTCCACCGGAACTGTATATCCGTTGACCTGCAGTGACTGAATATCACTCTCTTCGGAGATAAGCCCGCTTACATTCAGTTGATTCTCCTCCCTGGAAACATTAATTGTGTTGTCGCTATTTGCCTGGGGACTAATCAGCACTATCCTGGGTTTATCTTCCTCACGGTTAATCTCGTAAAGTCTCTGTGCTGCTTCGTCATGCAAACGCTGGGCCGTACCGTTGTATTCGGACATCTCCAGCAGTTTTTCATAATCCACCAGCGCATTTTCATAATCCCTGATCTCTTCATATGCTCCCGCCCGCCTGAAATAATTTTCCGCATTTTCAGGATCCAGTTCAATGGCCTTTGAATAATCGATGATGGCGTAGGCCGGCTGATTCAGCTTCAGATTGATGTCACCCCGGTAAATATAGATCAGGGGTTCATTACTGTATTTCACTGATGCCATGGAAAGCGTCTCACTGGCCTTCAGGTACTTTCCCTGGGCGGCATACACCTGGCTTTGCAGAAGCACCCCTTCAAAATGCTGCGGCTCCATCTGAAGCACTATGGCGATCTCCTTTTCGGCAGCTTCATAGTTTTCCATCTGAAATAACAACTTGGCATAGGAGAAGTGAGGTTCCAGAATCCTGTCGTTCTTTTTTAAAGACTGCCGGTATGCCTCATCCGCTTCATTATACATTTCCAGTTTTTCATAGATCTGTGCAAGGTTGTAATAGGCCCTGTCATCGTCCTTCATTTTCAGGCACCTTAGCCCGTCCTCCATTGCTTTCTCGTACTGCCCGAGTACCATGTAAACCTTAAGCCGGACCTGGTATGCTTCCAGGAAATTGCGTTTCAGGGTGACTGCGGCTGTGAGCTTTCGCAGGGCAAGGGGATTGTCGCCATATTGATGCCACTCATTTCCTGAGAAATAATAGAGCTCCGCATTCTTCTCATCGAAAACCAGTGCACGATCATAATCCTCTGCAGCAAGTTTATGTTCTTCGAGCCTTGAATATGCAATGCCTCTCTGCAGGTAAGCCTTATCATTGTCTGGATCCAGCTCGATGGCCCTGGTAAACTGATCAATGGCATCTGTATAGTTGTTGGCCTTCGCAAAATCTTCTCCGGCTTTCAAATACTGTTTCGCTGATTGTGCCTGGACCGGTTCTGCTATCAAAACCGCCATAAAAAGGATGCCATATATCCCGATTTTCTTCATGATCTGTCTCCAGTGGCCTGAAAAATTAAATTGTACGCAACATACTGAATATTTGTTTCTTATTCTAATTTATTTTAGATCCGTTTGTTTATTCTTGAAAATTTCCAGTTTCGTTTCTCCGAACTGGATCCGTTCATCCGGGCCTTCATCTATTTCAGGGGCTTTCACTCCCTGGGTAAATAGCATCTTCCCGGTAAAAACCCTGGCCTCATCCCATAATCTCGAGTCAAGAAAGGTCCTGTGCAGTTTTGCTCCTCCTTCTACAAGAACAGATACAACCTGGCGATCAAAAAGTTCCTCCATCACATCCACCATTTCATAAGATGGATCGGCGTGTACCAGATGGATTTTTCCTGAATAGTTCCGGGGAACCCCCGTAAAAACAATTGTTTCCACTGACCCATCCAGGATTTCTGCGTTTTTGGGCAGCCGTCCGTTCCGGTCAAGTGTAATTCGTATGGGGTTTTCACCGGACCACCTGCGTACGGTCAGCTTGGGAT
>CAYRLP010000054.1:6894-9900 GCA_964424935.1 uncultured Bacteroides sp. | reverse complement strand
ATCTTAAGTATATCGTCGTCGATAGCGAATCCGACGCTTTGCTGCTTGAGAATAATCTGATCAAGAAACATCAGCCCCGCTACAATATCCTGTTAAAGGATGATAAAACCTTTCCCTGGATATGTATTAAGAACGAACCATTCCCAAGGGTATTCTCTACCCGCACCGTGATTCAGGACGGCTCTCAGTATTTCGGACCCTATACCTCGGCTTATGCGGTAAAGGTATTGCTTAACCTTATTCGTCAGCTCTACCAGTTGCGTACATGTAAGCTTTCCCTGACCGAAGAAAACATAAGCAAAGGTAAATTCAAAGTTTGTCTTGAATATCATATTGGGAATTGCCAGGGTCCCTGCATAGGTTTGCAGAGCCGGGAGGCCTACGATGAAAATGTGAATCAGATCCGAAACATCATCAAAGGTAATCTGCATGAAGTCATAGCTCATTTAAAGAAAGAAATGGAACACCGCGCTGCGTTGTTTCAGTTTGAGGAAGCCAACCACTTTAAGGAAAAGATCGAAATCCTGTCCCGTTATCAAAGCAAATCCACCATTGTTAATCCTTCCATCCATGATGTAGAAGTTTACAGCATTGTCAATGAAGAAAAAGAGGCTTATGTAAATTACTTGAAGCTGGTAAAAGGAGCGGTAATTCAGGCACACACGGTGGAGATCAAAAAGAAACTGGATGAAGAGGATCTGGAACTGCTGGCCTATGCCGTTACCGATATCCGAAGCCGGACAGACAGCAGATCCAAAGAGATTATTGTTCCCGTGGACCTGAAAGCGTATTATCCGGACCTGAAGGTTACCGTTCCAAAACGGGGCGATAAACTGAAATTACTGAACCTGTCCCTGCGTAATGCAAAGAGTTATAAGCTGGAAAAGATCAAAAGACAGAAAGGGCAAAAAACGACGGGATCTGTTGAACGTATTCTTACGGCCGTAAAAAAGGATTTCCGTTTGGATACACTCCCAACACATATTGAGTGTTTTGATAACAGCAATATGCAGGGAAGTGAACCGGTGGCCGCCTGTGTAGTGTTCAAGCAGGGGAAACCGGTTAAAAAGGAATACCGGCACTATAACATAAAAAGTGTAAAAGGAATTGATGATTTCGCTTCTATGAAAGAAGTTGTATTCAGACGTTACAAGCGGCTGATCGAGGAAGATCGAAACCTCCCTCAACTAATTGTCGTGGATGGAGGAAAAGGGCAGTTAAGTGCAGCACTGAGCAGTCTCGATCAACTGGGTCTTCGAGGAAGAATTGCCATTGTCGGAATTGCCAAGAAACTGGAAGAGATCTATTTTCCCGGTGATTCGGTTCCGCTTTATATCGACAAGAACTCGGAATCACTGAAGTTGATTCAGAATCTCAGGAATGAGGCCCACCGCTTTGGGATAACGTTCCACCGCCTGAAAAGATCCGGATCCATGACAACATCTGCTCTGGAAGGAATTCCGGGGATTGGAAGCAGTACTATCGAAAAACTTTTCAAACGCTATAAGTCCATGGAAAATATCTCAAATGCTAACCTGGAAGAACTTACGAATGAAGTGGGTCTTTCACGTGCCCGGAAAATCATGGACTATTTACAGAGGGAAGAAAAGTAAGTTATTTATTCCGTGAAACGGTGTATTCAACCAGATCCCGCAGTGAATTTCTTGCAGGGGATTCGGGAAATGAATTAAGAATTTCCATGGCAGAGGACTTGTATTCATGCATTTTTTCGTTCGCAAATTCAATGCCGCCCATATCCTTTACAAACTGGACAACTTCGTTTACCACATGCTGACTCCGGTTCCCGTTTTTGATTTTTCTGATGATGGCCTTTCTCCGGGTGGGTTCCGCCTGATTTAAAGCATAAATAAGGGGAAGGGTGAACTTTTTCTCCTTTATATCATTTCCGGTCGGTTTTCCGATCAATCCATGTGGCTGATAATCAAACAGATCATCTTTAATCTGGAAGGCCATACCGATTAAAATCCCCATCTGGTATACCCGGTCAACAATTTCCTGGCTTGCTCCGGCGGCCTGGGCACCACAAGCCGTACAGGAAGCAATCAGACTGGCGGTTTTTTTACGGATCACCTCGTAATAGGTATCCATATCAATGTTCAGACTTCTTGATTTCTGGATTTGCAGCAACTCTCCTTCGCTCATTTCTCTGGAAGCATGGGAGATGATTTGCAGGAGATCGTAATTATTACGTTCCACTGCAAGCAACAAACCCTGTGCAAGCAGATAATCACCAAAAAGAACAGCTACTTTGGATTTCCAGATTGCATTAACGGAAAAGATACCCCGCCGCTCATGGGATTCATCCACCACATCGTCGTGGACCAGTGTGGCTGTATGCATCATTTCCACCAGGGAGGCAGCCGTATAGGTTGCCTCTGTAATTTCACCGGTTAAACGGGAAGAAAGAAAAACGAATAGAGGCCGCATCTGTTTACCCTTCTTTCGGAGCACATAACGGGTCACTATGGTTAGCAGAGGTATGTTGCTGGAGACTTCTGATTTGAAACGAGCATTGAATTCTTTCATTTCCCGGTTTACGGGTTTTCTGATATCCTCTAATTTGATCATAAGCCTCGTTAAGGAATGTTCAAAGGTAGAAAAAAGAATGCGGATCTAAGTTAACTTCTGACATGCAGAATCCAACATATTAAATACCTTAAATATTGATATATTTGTATTTCATCGATGGATAATAAATAACTCAGGTAACATGCAATTCTCAGATCTCAATCAGGAAGAGGTGGAGCGAGCGGCCAGTATGATTAAAGCCATTTCTCATCCTATGCGCCTGGCCATACTGGCACATCTGGGGGAGAAGAAACAGTTGAATGTGACAGAGATTCACAATTTGTTGAAAATTGAACAATCAACAGCTTCACATCATCTTGGAATCCTGAAGGACAAGGGGATCCTGGCTTCTGAACGAAAAGGGAAAAACACCCTCTATTCTCTTAAAAGAAAAAACCTGACCACCCTGATCAAATG
>CAYRLP010000054.1:0-6884 GCA_964424935.1 uncultured Bacteroides sp. | reverse complement strand
TTCTATAAGCTGCTAATAACCATCATTGGTGAACCCATTTCAGAAACCGATAATAAGAAATTAGGGATGGTTATGGACTTTGGCGACCTGAAATCCATAATAAAAAAAACCGTGGTTAATTTTTTTGATCACGCCCTGGTCATTAGAAAAGGGGCCGAAAAATATCTTCCAAAGGAACCTCATGAGATGTATCATAAGGTGCATCTACTTGATTTTCAGCCAACTTGTGAAAATCTCGTGGTATATATCGCTGAAAAAGTCAGGCCCCTTCTTCCTCCGGGAGTCGGACTTTTTTCCGTAAGGCTTTATGAAACAGCCACTTCCTATGCCGAGTGGTACGCTTCGGATAACCCATAGTAAAGGAGAATAACGTGGACAAAAAACTTTTTCTATTAGATGCATATGCCTTGATTTTCAGGGCTTATTACGCATTTATCAACAATCCCATGACCAACTCCAAGGGGGTTCCCACCTCGACAGTGTTTGGATTTACCCTGTCGCTGGATGAAATTCTCCGAAAAGAAAATCCATCCCATATTGCGGTGGTATTCGACCCTCCCGGACCCACGTTCAGACATGAAATGTATCCGGAATATAAAGCCAACCGTGAAGCAACACCGGAGGATATCAAAACAGCGGTTCCATACATTAAAAAACTGATTGAGGGATTAAATATTCCCGTGATAGAAGTACCCGGATTCGAAGCGGATGATGTCATAGGAACCATGGCAAGAGCAGCAGAAAGAGAAGACTTCAAGGTTTTTATGATGACCCCCGACAAGGATTATGCACAACTGGTTTCGGATCAGATCGCAATGTATAAACCGGGCCGTGGAGGTGCGGCTGCAGAGGTACTGGGTCCGGCCGAGGTAAGAGAAAAGTTCCTCGTGGAACGTTCCGAACAGGTCATTGACATTCTTGCCCTGATGGGAGATGCATCCGACAACATTCCCGGGGCAAAAGGCATCGGGGAAAAAACAGCCAAGAAACTGATCGAACAGTTTGATACCGTTGAGGGAGTGTATGATCATATTGATCAGTTAAAGGGAAAACAAAAGGAGAACCTGGAGAATTCAAAAGAACAGGTTATACTTTCCAAGAAGCTGGCCACCATTATCCAGGAGGTACCCCTGTCCCTGGTTCCGGAGGATCTGGCAAGAAAAGAAATGAACCGGAATGCCTTGAAAGATCTCTTCAGCGAACTGGAATTTAAAAACCTGGCCACAAGAATTCTGGGAGTTTCCGGAGCAGAAGATGATCCATCCGCACAGGCCAGGGAAGAGGCCGGGAGGACCGGAACGGGCGGACAGGCAAACCTGTTCGGTGATGCGGGGGAAAACAAAGGTGAACCCGGGGAAACATCACTGGAATCCATCGACACGGTGGAACATAGCTATCATCTGATCCGAACCAAGCAGGAGGTGAAAAAACTGGCAAAGGAACTTTCCGGACTTCGGTCCTTCTGTTTTGATACGGAAACCACGGGACTAAATCCGCTGGAAGCCGAGCTGGTCGGCATCGCCTTCAGCTGGAAAGCACACGAGGCGGTTTACATCGCTTTCGGGGAAGATCAGGAAGAGGTCCGCCAGTGGCTGGCCATTCTGAATAGCTCATTCCAGGATGAGGCCACAGAAAAAATCGGACAGAATCTGAAGTATGATCTTCACATCTTAAAAAACTATGGGATAGAGGTAAAGGGGCACTTATTTGATACAATGATTGCTCACTTTATCCTGAGGCCGGAGCAAAAACATAACTTGAATGTTCTGGCTGAACAGTATCTGGGATATTCCATGGTAGAGATTGAAACGCTTATTGGGAAGAAGGGCTCGCGGCAATCGTCTTTCAGAACCGTGGCCCCGGAGAAGGCCAGTGAATATGCAGGAGAAGATGCGGATATTACCTGGCAACTGGCGGAGATCTTTAAAAGGGAAGTCAGCGCACAGGGATTTCTTGAACTTTGTGATCGGATTGAAATGCCCCTGATCCCGGTTTTGATGAAAATGGAACACCAGGGAGTCAAACTGGATGTGGAGGTACTGGAGCAGTATGCTGTAAAGCTACGCGAAGATATACTGGCAACAGAACAGGAGATTTCTTCGCTCGCAGGCATGGAATTCAATATCAGTTCGCCGAAGCAGCTGGGGGAGGTATTGTTTGACCGCTTGAAGATTGTGGATAATCCAAAGAAGACCAAAACCAAGCAGTATGCGACCAGTGAGGATATTCTGATTCAGCTGGAAGACAAACACCCAATTATCAGTAAGATATTGGAACACAGGTCGTTAAAAAAACTTCTGACCACATATGTTTCTGCTCTTCCCCAGCTTGTCAACCCCAGAACCGGCAAGATCCATACTTCATTTAACCAGGCGTTGGTCACAACGGGACGTCTCTCCTCGGTAAATCCCAATCTGCAAAATATCCCCATCAGGGAAGAACGAGGCAGGGAGATTCGCAAAGCCTTCATACCGGAACGGACAGAAAACATATTTTTTTCAGCAGACTACTCCCAGATAGAGCTCAGGCTCATGGCACATTTAAGCGGTGACCCGAATATGATTGCTGCATTTGTCAATAAGGAGGATATCCATACAGCCACGGCAGCGAAAATATATAAAACGGATCCGGAAAAGGTGAACAGAGAAATGAGAAGCCGGGCGAAAACAGCAAATTTTGGAATCATTTACGGTATCTCAGCCTTCGGCTTATCCCAAAGATTGCATATATCCCGGACCGAGGCCAAAGAATTAATTGATGGCTATTTTGCATCCTATCCGAAAGTCCGAGAGTTTATGGATAACGCGATCCGCATGGCAAGGGAAAATGGATATGTGGAGACCATGTTTGGCCGAAAACGTTATTTGCCTGATATCCTGTCAAGAAATTCGGTAGTACGTGGAAATGCAGAAAGAAACGCCATCAACTCTCCTATTCAGGGTTCCGCTGCAGATATCATTAAGATTGCCATGATTCGCATTCAGGAGGCTTTTGACAAAGAGGGCTTACATTCCGCGTTGATTTTGCAGGTTCATGATGAACTGAATTTCGATGTAAGGCCCAAGGAACTGAAACGGGTCAAAGAGATCACACGAAGAGAAATGGAAAACGCAACCGAACTGGCTGTTCCGCTTACCATCGATATGGGTGAAGGGACAAACTGGCTGGAGGCACATTAATATGGCACCTATTCCTGGACGGCCCTGGCGAGCGCACCCTGGGCTCCGCTCAGCACTTCTTTCACCATTCCCGGTTCATCGAGAATTTCCCTGGCTTTATCCAGTTGAGGATCGTCCTGAATCTGGGATACAATCCGGCCGTCCTGATAATAATATCGATTCACTATTTCTTCGGTCAGAATCTGCCGGATCTCCTTTTTAAAGGTTTCCAGATCTTTCAGGTTGTCATGGGACAGCTTCTCTTTCAAGGAAGTTAATTCGTCTTCGGCTAATCCATAGTATTTCTCCCTTTTAGCGTTGGCTACCAGATCGGAGAAAGCCTTCTCACTGGCCGTTTGAAACTCAAAGTTCTTTCCTTGAAGAAACACTTTAAACAAGTCATAGTCTTCATTTGATACAGACCAGGTTTCGGGGGCTCCGATCTGATCATGACTGTTCCTGTATTGTGTGGCGAAATCAAAGAACATACCCTGGGTGTAAAGCTGAACTGAAATTTCAGAAAGTGTTTCCGGGATCACTTCGAAATCTGGCTGAATTCCCCCTCCGTCATACACCAGACGGCCATGGCGTGTTTTGTATTCAGAGATCAGAGAATCCGGAATCATACCCACGCTACCGTCTTCGTTGCGATGTGTATAGTCGAGGGCCTGAATGCAGCGTCCGCTGGGAATATAGTATTTGGCGGTGGTGACCTTCAACTGGGCATTGTATTTCAGGGGCCGGGAAGTTTGAACCAATCCTTTGCCAAAGGTGCGCTGGCCAATAATGACGGCTCTGTCAAGATCCTGTAACGCACCGGCCACTATTTCCGAAGCTGATGCCGATCCCCGGTTTACCAGGACAGCCAGCGGAATCTCGTCATCAACGGGCTCCCGGGTGGTTACATATTCCGAATCCCACTGGCTCATTTTCCCGTGTGTGCTTACAATTAAATTCCCTTTATCCACGAACAGATTGCATATTCGAACAGCTTCAATCAGCAGGCCGCCCGGATTGGAACGCAGGTCAAGTACGAGGGATCTTAGCTCCTGATCCTGCTTCAGTTCCTTTAGTGCATGTTCAGCCTCTTTGCTTGCTCCTGTGGTGAAATTGGCAATGCGGATGTAGCCCGTGTGTGAATCGAGCATACCGTAATAGGGAACGTTCAAAATCGAAATCGTTTCTCTTTTCATATAAAACTCCAGGGGTTCCTCGGTTCCCGGACGCTCAATCAACAGGCGAAGTTCTGAACCGGGTTTCCCTTTAAGTAAATCGCTGACAGATTCAATTTCCATGCCTTTTGTGGACCTGCCGTCCACTTCCAGAATAACATCTCCGGCCCGGATCCCTGCTTTGGCCGCAGGGAATCCTTCATAGGGTTCCGCAATGATAACCTGGTCGCCTGATCTGCGGATCAGCGAACCGATTCCTCCGTATTCGCCCGTAGTCTGGAACTGAAAATCATCCATATCGGACTCAGGAATATAGGTGGTATATGGATCCAGCGAGGAAAGCATAGCGTCGATACTGGTGGTGACCAGTTCTTCCGGGTCCGTTTCATCCACATAGAACATGTTAAGTTCACGGAACAGGGTATAATAGATATCCAGGTTCTTCACCAGCTCCAGGTCCTTGTTCTGCAACGTTGCAAAGCCTGCACTCAAAAAGAGAACAAGAAATCCGGCAACGATAATGATCTGTTTCCTCCGTTTCATCTCAATAAAGTTTAATAGATAGCTGAATATATGAATCCAACGTGCAAAGGAACTACAAAGTATTCAATTCTGCCAGAGCAATTAACTTTTTTTAAGAAAGTGCGTTGTGTATCTTTGCCAACAAATTTAGATTTCATGCAGGGCCGGGAGTTCACCATCTTCTCCTTTGTTACAGGTATGGGCATTAGACCAGCGCCAGGTGCTATAACCAACGGGTTGCAGGTGGCGGACAGGCTGCATATTCACCAGCCCACCTGGTATTTTATCTATCTTTTTTTACTGGCCGGATTGATTGCCTGGATCAGGATGTATTACGGACATATTTTCATACAGACGTTTCAGGCAGCAACCAATTTCCAGGCCACAAGTAAAATGTATAATGATAACAGCCTGTTAAAAAAGCAGTTAGACAGATTTCTCCATGTTCTGTATTTCCTTAGCATAGCTTTCACTCTCCTCGTACTGGAGCTAAGAATAGGATTCATACCATTTGATTTGAAGGGAGGCTGGTTGCTCCTGCTGAATCTTGGCCTGCTTTCAGGCCTGTTCCTGTTCCGGGTGGTCCTGCATACGATTGCCGGAGCCCTGTTCAATTGCCTGGGGATCGTAAGGGAATATCTGTATAATATGTTTGTATTTAATAAGTTACTTGGTTTGTCCGCTGTGCCCCTCATGTTTCTACTATTGTATACACCCGAGGTGTTGCAGAGGATCCTGTTCTGGGCGGCCGTATCAGTCTTTTCCATTATTATTTTTATGCGCTTGATTCGCGGAATGGTATTTTCTTACCGGAAATATATTTCAATATTCTATATGTTTTTGTACCTTTGTGCCCTTGAAATATCTCCTCTTGTATTATTGTACAGGTGGTTAGAAGGTTTGCTTTAAGTTGAGAAATTAAAACAGCTTGAACATGGGAAGAATAAGGAGCATCCTTGTATCTCAGCCTGAGCCTGAGAATAACAAATCGCCCTATTTTGATTTAGCGAGTAAGCACAATCTGAAAATTGATTTTCGACCTTTCATTCATGTGGAAGGGGTAACAGCCAGAGATTTTCGACAGGAAAAAATTGATCTGGGATCTCATACGGCGGTCATTTTTACAAGCAAAACAGCCATCGACCACTATTTCCGGATGGCCGAAGAAACCCGGACCAGTATTCCGGACACCATGAAATATTTCTGCATTTCAGAAGCCACCGCTTACTATCTTCAGAAATACATCGTTTACCGCAAACGGAAGATATTCTACGGGAACGGGAAAATCCCCAACCTGGTGGAGATAATGAACAAGCACAAAGAAGAGAAATTCCTTCTGCCGCTGTCTGCGGCCCATAAGGAAGAGATACCGGAGCTGTTGACGAGGAACAGTTTTGACTTCTCCAAAGCCATTTTATACCGTACCGAATGCAGCGATCTTTCCGATCTGGCAGATGTAAACTATGACATCCTTGTATTCTACAGCCCTTCAGGAATAAAATCGCTGTTTCAGAATTTTCCTGATTTCAAGCAGAACAATACAAAAATCGCATCTTTTGGCGCTAAAACCGCAAAAGCAGCTGAAGAGGCCGGGTTGAGACTGGATATTACAGCCCCGCAGCCCAAGGCTCCCTCTATGACCATGGCCCTGGAAAACTTCATCATTGATTATAACAAGAGTAACGGAAAATCGTAAAAGAGTTTTCACTATCTGGAAGCGAAAGACTTTCGGGAAGAAAGTCCATCTCCTCGCTGTTTGAAACAGGCAGGATCGTTTACGCCCCTCCCCTTAAACTGATATTCAACCTGGAAGGAACCGGACCCCATCCGGTGGTCATGGCGGTGTCCGTGCCTAAACGCCTGTTTAAAAATGCAGTGGACAGGAACCTGATTAAAAGAAGGATCAGGGAAGCCTACAGGTTGAATAAGAAAGAATTGTATGCGGTATTATCCGGCAGGGGATTAAAAATGAACCTGGTGATTCAGTTCCAGAATCAGGAAATTTCCAGTTTTCAGGTCATCCAGGAGGGAG
>CAYRLP010000053.1:0-9984 GCA_964424935.1 uncultured Bacteroides sp. | reverse complement strand
GGATAAAGCCATCACCATAGAGAACTTTTTAAAAAAAGTTAAACTTTCGTAACTTTTTTGTGTTTTTTACGTATAACGAGGCTTGCACTAAACAACCATTCACAACCTATCACATGAAGCTTTCTCAGTACAAATTCCATTTACCCCCTGAACTGGTAGCCAAATTTCCGGCTAAGAATCGTGATGAATCCAGGCTGATGGTCCTGAACCGGGAGACAGAATCGATTGAGCACAGGACATTTAAGGATATCATTGACTATTTTGAAGATCATGATGTCATGGTCTTTAACGATACCAAAGTATTTCCTGCCAGGTTATATGGAAACAAAGAGAAAACCGGAGCTGAGATCGAAGTTTTTCTGTTACGGGAGTTGAACCGGGAACAGCGTTTGTGGGACGTACTGGTAGATCCCGCCCGTAAAATCAGGATCGGGAACAAGCTTTATTTCGGTGAAGACGATGTACTGGTGGCTGAGGTCATTGACAATACAACTTCCCGGGGTAGAACACTGCGCTTCCTCTACGATGGAGACTACGAGGATTTCAAAAAAACCCTGTTTGATCTGGGTGAAACTCCCCTTCCCAAGTTTATTGAAAGAAAGGTGGAACCGGAAGACAAAGAACGATACCAGACGGTTTATGCCAAGCATGAAGGGGCAGTGGCTGCACCCACCGCCGGAATGCACTTCAGTCGTGAATTGCTGAAACGTCTTGAAATTAAAGGGATCGAATTCGCATACATCACCCTGCATGTGGGACTCGGAAATTTTCGAACGGTGGATGTGGAGGACCTGACCAAGCATAAAATGGACTCCGAACGGATCCTTATTCAGGATGAAGCTGTCAAAGTGGTCAATGCAGCAAAGGATCGAAGAAGCAATATATGTGCAGTGGGAACCACGGTCATGAGAACCCTTGAAAGTTCCGTTTCCACCGATGGGTTCCTGAAAGAGTACGATGGATGGACCAACAAGTTTATATTTCCTCCTTATGAATTCAGCGTTCCGAACCGGATGGTATCCAATTTTCACCTTCCCTATTCAACGCTGCTGATGATGGTTTCCGCTTTTGCTGGTTATAAGTTCCTGATGCATGCCTACGATGTTGCCATCAAGGAAAATTATAAATTCGGCACGTATGGAGATGCTATGCTGATCCTATAACCGGCCCGGCATGCCCCTGATAAACTCCATTATATCCTGGGTGAACGTGAAACGTCTTCACCAGATCGAGTTGTTCATGAAATATCCGTTTGATGTACAACAGGAGGTCTTTTTCAAATTGACAGAACAGGCACTCCGGACGACCTGGGGCGTGCAATACGGGTTCGACTCCATCTCAACTATCCAGGAGTACCAGGAACGGGTTCCGATCAGCACCTATGAGGACATAAAACCCTACATCAACCGCTTAAGAGATGGGGAACAGAACCTGCTCTGGCCCACAGAGATCAAATGGTTCGCCAAGTCATCAGGGACCACCTCCGATAAAAGCAAATTCATTCCGGTCAGTAATGAAGCCCTTGAGGATTGCCATTTCAGGGGCGGCAAGGATGTGATCGCATTTTACACGAAACAGAGACCTGATAATGCCATTCTGAAGGGGAAAGGGCTGACACTGGGAGGGAGTGCCCAGGTGAACAAGTTCAGCAACCAGTCCTACTACGGGGACCTCTCTGCGGTGATCATCTCAAACCTGCCCTTCTGGGCACAGTTCATCAGGACCCCCGCTGCGGAAATAGCCCTGATCCCCGATTTCGAGGAGAAGCTGGCAAAAGTCACCAGTCACACAGTGAATGAAAATGTAACCAGTATCGCCGGGGTTCCTTCCTGGAACCTGGTCCTCTTGCAGGCCGTACTTGATTTTACAGGAAAGAACAACGTACTCGATGTCTGGCCCAACCTGGAGCTCTTCACCCATGGAGGTGTCAGTTTTACCCCCTATCGCGAAACCTTCAAAAAACTGATTCCCTCGGACAAAATGAATTACCTGGAAACCTACAATGCTTCCGAGGGATTTTTCGGGATCCAGGATGAACTGGAGAGGGACGATATGCTGCTGATGCTGGACCTGGGGGTGTTTTATGAATTCCTGCCCATGGATCATCTGGATGAACCCTATCCTTCCACCCTGACCGTGGGTGAAGTGGAACTGGGAGTGAACTATGCCATGATCATTACCACCAATGGCGGACTCTGGCGGTATCTGATCGGTGATACGGTGGTCTTCACTTCCCTCGAACCCCACCGGATCAAGATTTCGGGCCGCACCAAATCCTTCATCAACGCATTTGGCGAAGAGGTAATCATGGAAAATGCCGAAAAGGCCGTGATGGCAGCCTGCAGCAGCACGGGTGCGGTGATCAAGGAATATACCGCAGGACCTTCCTTCATGAGTCAGAATTCCAAGGGATGGCATGATTGGATGATTGAATTTGAGACTCCTCCCGCAAGCATGACCCGGTTTACCGAGGAGCTCGACCGGACATTGAAATCGGTGAATTCGGATTACGAGGCAAAGCGGCACAAGAACCTGACCCTGCTTCCACCAAAAGTGATTTCAATCCAGCCGGGGACCTTTTACAAATGGATGCAAAAACGCGGAAAACTGGGAGGACAAAATAAAATCCCCAGGCTCGCCAACGATCGCAAGTATTTAGATGAGCTAACTGACCTTTTAACCCGATAAAGTTATTATCTTTAGTCAGCTCACCTCTTAAACCAAGAACAATGCATGTAGCTGTTGCAGGAAACATCGGGTCCGGTAAAACCACGTTGACAAGTTTGCTTTCCAAGCATTACGGCTGGGAAGCCCAGTATGAAGATGTGGATGACAACCCCTACCTGAATGATTTCTACCAGGACATGCAACGATGGTCCTTCAACCTGCAGATCTATTTCCTGAACAGCCGGTTCAGCCAGATCGTTAAAATCCGTCAGTCGGGCAAGAAAATTATCCAGGACCGCACCATCTATGAGGACGCGTTTATTTTCGCTCCTAACCTTCATAGCATGGGATTAATGAGTACCAGGGATTTTGAAAACTACTTTGCCCTGTTTAACCTCATGAGTTCTCTGATCGAACCACCCGATCTGCTGATCTATCTTCGTGCCACGATTCCCACACTGGTGGAGCAGATCCAGCAGCGGGGCAGAAAATATGAAAACAACATACGGCTCGACTACCTGAAGCATCTGAACGAACGGTATGAAGCCTGGATCGAGACTTATAATATGGGGAAACTATTGATCGTTAATGTGGATGATCATAATTTTCGGGATAAACCCGAGGATCTGAGTTCTGTCATTGACAACATCAACGCCCAGATCCACGGGCTTTTTTAGATCTTTCTACTCCGAAACCTCCTCCTCCGGAACAAAGACCACGTCCACGATATTTGGATGATCGTAGAATGCATGCATGACCTTTTTCACGTCTTCGGCAGTCAGGTTCTGAACGATGTCTTCGTAGTTTGCCGGATCATCAAAATTGATCCCGTACAGGTAATAACTGTAAAGCATGTTCAGGTAATAGGCATTGTGCTCCTTGCTTTCCTGCCTGTCCTTCATGATATTCTCAATGGTCTTGGACAGGTCCTCCAGGGAGGGCCCCTCGCCGGCCAGATTATCCAGCTCGGCAAATACTTTCTCCTTTAACTCTGCGGCCCGGTCGGGATCGCAATCAAACTGGATCTGCATGCGTGCCTTTTCTACAGGCCACTTGCTCACAGAAGTCCCGATTCCTACCCCGTAGGTACCTCCCTCTTCTTCCCGGATCGATTCTGTATACCGGAGGTCCAGAACACCTTGAATTACCCTCATAACCATTTGATTATAGGGATTGTACGACATCTTCTGATTGATGATGATATTAACATTGGCCTTGGGAATCTGCAGGGACAAAGGAATGGTCTTATCCACGACCCCTTCGGGTTCACGCACCTTCCGGTCTATCCAGGTCTCGTTCCGGTCCAGATCACCAATGGCCCCGATATAGGTCCGGGCCAGTAATTTCACCGAATCCTCCGGCATATTTCCGACAATGATAAAGAAGAAATCACTGGCATCGGCGTAGCGTTCACGATACACCTCCTGAATCCGATCATAGTTTATATCCTTAAGGAACTGCTGATCCAGGATCCGGGTGCGGGGGTTATGATCGGTCACGATCAGACTCAGTGAATCACCCATCACCTTTTGCGGATTGTTATTCATATTTTCCACGAAAGCCATGTACCTGGCCATGATGGCATTATGGGCCTCTTTATCGAACCGTGGATGAGTAAAATAGAGATATATCAGCTGCATCATGGCTTCCATATCCTTCGGACTGGCTGTACCGTTGAGCCCTTCCGAAAGATTACGCAGGCTGAGCTGCAATGAGATATTCTTTCCGGTCAGCATTTTCTGTAGTCCCATGGCATCAAAATCACCCACCCCGTACATCTGTATTAAGGAGGTCAGCATGTCGGTTGTGGGCACATCCTCATTTCCATAAAGCGAGCTGCCCCCGTTGCTGTATGCTCTGATCTGGACCTGATCCTTTTCAAAATCTGCATGCCTGAAAACAACACGCGCTCCATTCGCCAGGGTCCATTCCACAGCACCCAGCACATCCAGTTTCTTTTCATTTACAACGGCTGCCGGAGCCGGTACATCGCTGACCAGGGATTCAGCCAGTGCTTCATCCTGATAAGGTTCAATGTCAGCCGAAACAACCTCCTCCATGATCGTAACGGAGGCAGCCTCTGACAGATGTTCCACACCTTCTCCTTCCGGTCCCTGTACCACCAGTATCTGATTCTGATCCGTGATCCATTCGGAAAGGTGCTGCGTGAAATCCGCCAGGCTGATGGTGGGCAGAATAGCCTGTACTGCCTGGTAGGCAAATTCGGTGGATGGATAGGCATCCTCGTCCAGGTAATTATCTATGTAAAAGCTGATATACTCCTCATTGCTGATCTTATCCCGTTCTTTATAATACTTCTCCCACTGGGAAAGGATCTCCGCTTTTGCGCGATCCAGCTCCCCCTGGGTGAACCCGTACCTTTTAACCCGTTCAAGCTCCGTCATAAGCGCCCTGAAGCTGACTTCCTCCTGATTGGGCCGGGGTATGGTAATGGCTGACAGTGCTTCATATCCCCGTTCAAAATCACCGTAATTGATCATCCCGATGACAAAGGGCGGGTCCCCTTTCTGAAGCAGCTCCTGGATCCGTTGCCCCATCATGGAATTAAACAGTTGCTGGATGTACCGTTCCCGGTAACCCATGAACGTTTCCGGCCCTTCCTGGGTCTTCCGGTGCCGGATTATATATTGAATAATGGTCTGGTCCGCTTCCGGATCTGTAACCAGTCCGTAAACAGGTGCTGTCTGATCCGGGATTTCAAAGAACGGCCGTTCCGGCGCATTCTCCACTGCCGGTATTTTAGAAAACAGTTCAATCACCTTCTTTTCCACCTCATCGGCATCAAAATCGCCTGCTATGGCAATAGCCTGCAGGTCGGTGCGGTACCATTTATGATAAAAACCCCTCAGGGCGTCATAATCGAAGTGCTCAATGACATTCAGATCCCCGATTACGTCCCGTTCAGCGAATTTTGAATTCGGATAGAGATACTTCATGGACTCTTTATACAACCTGAACTGGGCGGTCCTGCGGGTGCGCCACTCTTCCTTGATCACACCTCGTTCTGCCTCGATCTCATCCGGGGTCAGAAGCAGGTAATTGGACCAGTCATTCAATATCAGAAGGCAGGTATCGATGATCCCGGGTTTATTAACCGGTACATCCGAGAGGTTATAAATCGTCTGGTTTTGCGCGGTATAGGCATTGATGTTTTCCCCGAATGCCACCCCGTGCAGTTCCAGAAAATCGATGATCCCCTTCTCGGGGAAATGTTCGGTCCCGTTGAAGGCCATATGCTCCAGGAAATGAGCAAGGCCATTCTGATTGTCCTCCTCAAGCAAAGCCCCCACATTCTGAATCATATAAAAGGATGCCCGTTCTTTCGGTTCCTGGTTGGCTTTTATGTAATAGGTCATTCCGTTATCCAGAACACCATGGCGAACACTTTCATCATTTGGCATGGGTGACATGGGATCCACCTGGGCCAGGGTAAGACTGTAAAAGAAGATCAGCCCGAGGGCCGATAATCCAATGATTTTTCCTTTCATATCAATTATATATATGTTGTTTTATAAACTTCGATCAGCTACTTCTATTGTTCTTGAACTTCGATTCGCCTGGATAGGCAGAATGAAGTTACACAGAAAATATGAACCGGGCTCTGGATTTAACATGATTTAGAAGAAGACCGGGCGGCATGTGGCATTTTTTTCCTAATTTGAATGCTTGCAAACCTATAAACAATAAAACCTCATATCATGAAATTTTCCCGCCGCAATTTCTTAAGAATATCTGGCACCGGCCTGCTCGCTGCCCAGGCGCCAGCCCTGCTGACAGCCCGATATCCCGGGGCCGCAGATGTTACTAAGATCCCATTTGAACTGGGGATCGCTTCCTACACCTTCCGGGAATTCAGCCTGGAGGAGACTATTGCCATGACGGTCCGTCTTGGCATCAGGAAACTGTGCCTGAAAAGCATGCATATGCCCCTGGATTCAACCACCGCAGAGATCAAGGAAATGGTATCAGAAATCGACGCTGCAGGGCTGGATCTCTATGGCGGGGGAGTCATCTATATGACTTCTGTTGAAGAGGTAAACAATGCGTTCAGGTATGCTAAAGATGCGGGAATGGAAGTCATCATCGGATCTCCCGACCTTGATCTGCTTGAATACTGCAATCAGAAAGTGAAGGAGACCGGTATTAAACTTGCCATTCACAATCATGGACCCGGCGATGAAAAATACCCCACACCGGAAAGTGTATACAACCGGGTGAGGGATATGGATCCGCGCATGGGGCTGTGTGTGGATATCGGTCACACGCTACGGATCGGTGTGGATCCGGTCGAAGATACCCGGAAATACATCGACCGGGTGCACGATATTCATATTAAAGATGAAGACAAAGCGGATGAAACGGGTAGTACTCTCGAAATAGGCCGTGGAATCATTGATATCCCTGGATTCCTGAAAATGCTCATCGAGGAGAACTATCAGAATGTCGTGAGCTTCGAGTTCGAAAAGGACGGCAAGGATCCTCTGCCCGGCCTGGCCGAATCGGTGGGCTATGTGAGGGGGGTGTTGCGCATGCTGACCTGAACGCTTTTTGAAGCCCGTTCTTACTCATTCACCACCACATGCAGGTGGGCAGTCGCCTTGATTCCGGCTTCATCTGATCGCTGCACCGTAACAATGTAGTCTCCCGGCTCTTTAAAAGAGTGGATCGTCTCTGCAAATTTGCCAGCTGTATAGTTGCGCCGGTCGACAGTTTCAGAAACAACTGAAACCGTTGGCGATCCGTCACCGAAATCCCAGGTCTCACTCCCGGTAGCCGTATTGAAAGTGCGTACCAGAAAGGTAACAGGATCACCCGGATGGATATCCAGGCTCGGGTGGAATGCCGGCTGTGTGGTCGGGATGGTCTGGCCCGGAATACCAGGATCATAAACCTGAACCACCGTGAAATCATAGTCCACATGACCGTGCGAATCGGTCACTTTCAGTATCTCACTGTATTCGCCGGGATCCAAGTACGATCTTTCCTGAATGGCTCCCTCTGCACTGCTGCCGTCTGAGAAGGTCCATTTGTAATTCACTATTTCACCCGTCAGACTTCTGGATTTGCTTCCATCCAGCACTACCGGCTGACCGGTCCATGTCAGTTGATGCGGTCGTGCTACTGCGATGATATCCGGGTGATACTGATTAACATACGCTTCCCAGACATAGGCATAGGCTTCTTCGGTCCCCCAGCTACCGGAAGCAGTCTCTTTGCTCATCATCTCGAAATGCAGGTGTACCCAGCCACCGCTGCCCCCCTGTTTACCGATCAACCCGATTTGCTGATTCATGGTGACCCGGTTCCCTGTCCGGATCTCCGGATCAATGCTGTCCAGGTGGCTGTACCGGATATACCAGCCCCAGTCGGTCAGTATCCAGACCACATCCGGACGGATGTCACCGGGAAAATCCGTATAGCCTTCCAGTGTATCCCCAGCTGATGAAATAACCAGTCCGTCCGTGGCCGAAAGAATCTCATCCATGCCTTCAGCTCCCCCTATATCATGGCCCGAATGGTAGTAGATGCTTTTGTTCGCAGGATTTTCTCCCCAGTCCACATAGGTCGGCTCATTGCCCGACTGGGTCATTCCGGCAAACCATGCCTGCCTGATAGGATATACAAACGTTTCCGGAGTCATATAGTTGGAACCTGCAGGCCACAGCCTGAAACGAGCATCCCCGGTCAGTCCCCAGTGGTCACTATTGGAATTATCATAATAATTCTTCACGACCGGACAATCGATCTGTACTCTGCCGGCCTCAATGGGCAGGTTATAATTACCCGATCCTATGGAATACTCATTACCATCGATGCGAATATGTACCTCTACATCACGTATGGCATTTCGAAGGCTGTCCCGCACATCGCTGATCCCAAGCAGGGTCAGGTTTATGCTTTCACCGTTGGAAAGAGTTATATCCCTGGATTCACCCACAGTCAGTTCGGTAACAACCCTTATGGGTGCGTTGTCTTCTGGTTTATTACAGGTGATACACAGTATCATCAGCAGTGTCATCACCATGAACAGGGTTTTCATTTTCATATGGGTTCAAGATGAATAATCAGATCTTTTCAGTGTAAAGATCTCTTTTGACAAACAAGTTAAAAAAAAGATATCGGTCAAGAATCAATTGTTGTCCTGACCATCCGTTCTGGCAAGGAAAAGATAGCATATAATTGATTTTAAGAAACATAATTCATAAAATTTGTATGGTGACAATGATTTTGTCCCGTTTCAAACCGATGCTCTATGTTTCGGCCATTGAAAACAGTTTTTATGAAACAGAAGAGTTGGGCCCTGCTCTTCCTGGTCACCATTATTCTTCCTTCGGCCATCCTGAGCGTCTTTGGTTTGATCGGAATTCGTAATGAAAAATTCCGGCTCGAGCAACAATGGCGGAACGAAGGTATCTCCCTGTTGGATTCTTTGAAATCAGATATTCTGGGAAATTTCGATCAACTGGAAACGGAACTGCAAGTTTTGATCCGTGATCCGGCATTTTCCGGCAGAAATTACCACGAAATACGGTCCTTGGTACAGAAGTACGTGGAAGAAGAACCCCTGATCGAGCAATTCTTTATCGTTTTCGATGGAACTCCTCCCTGGTTTCCTCCCTTCTGGGGTGAGGGCAGTGGTTATCCCACGGAAGCGGGTGAAGACTTCCCGGCTCATATTCAGAAGTTGCGTGAAGAAGCCTGGAACCTGGAATACTCCAAAAAGGACTTCACCGGAGCAATATCCCTCCTTTCAGATCTTTTGACCACTGCGGAATCCCCTCAACTTCGTATGGAACTGCTCAGTGACCTTGCCCGGAATCATATGAAACTCGGGGAATTCAATATATCCACGGAGCTCTATAACGAGATCATTAGAGAGGCCCCTGTCAACATCACCTACAGAGGAACCTATTTACCCCTGAGTATTCGTTTTCAGCTGGTAGACTGTTTGCTGGAAACCGGGGCTGCAGAGAAAGCACTGAAGGAGACCCTGGAGGCCTTTACAGAAATCCTGAAACAATACAGTGCCATCAGCGAAGACCAGCTAAAAACCTATGTTTCACTGTCGCAAAATCAATTTGAGACGATCAGGGAAGCTGATCCTCAAATATTCTCCTCTGACTATAGATATGCTGCTGAATTTGACAGCTTAAACCATCTCTATGCTTCCCGGTTAAAACACTGGGAACTGATCCACCTGCTGAAAAACGAATGTCTCCCCATCATTTCAGAGGTAATGGTAGAAAACCGGGAAAATCCGAGTTACAGGGAACGTCTAACACGACAGATTGGAGA
>CAYRLP010000052.1:0-9993 GCA_964424935.1 uncultured Bacteroides sp. | reverse complement strand
CCCCTTATCTGGTAGCCGGAAGCGATTGGTTTGAGAAAGAAGCTGAAAATCCCTTTCGCGAGGACGGTGTCAACCGGACCTTTAACGCCGGACTGGATGCGAAATTAGGGGTGACCAACAACTTCACCCTGGATTTGACGGTTAACCCGGACTTCGGACAGGTGGAAGCGGATCCTTCCGTGGTCAACCTGACGGCTTTTGAGACTTTTTTCAGGGAACAGCGTCCGTTTTTTATTGAAGGAAAAAACATCTTTAATTACGATCTGGCCGTACATACCATGAACAATATGTTTTATTCGCGCCGGATCGGAAGAAGACCCCAGCACTTCCCCGAGCTGGGGAATGGGGAATATGCGGATATTCCGGCAGCAACTACCATCCTGGGTGCAGCCAAACTAACCGGAAAAACCAAGGAGGGACTGTCCGTCGGGATTATGGAGAGCCTGACTTCCAAAGAATTAGCGGATATTGATAACGGAACTTCGCAACGGACCGAAACGGTGGAACCCCTAACCAATTACTTTGTAGGAAGGGTTTCCAAAGAACTCGATAAGGGGAACACCCGGATCGGAGGGATGGTCACTTCCACCAACCGTTTTACCGATGAAACGCAGCTCGACTATCTGCGCAGTGGGGCTTATTCCGGTGGACTGGATTTTCAGCAGTTCTTCTCCGATCGCAGTTACGATGTTTCCGCCACCATCTACGGAAGCCATGTCACAGGGAGCGAGGAGGCTATGATCCGGACACAAACCTCCTCCGTTCATTATTTTCAGCGCCCTGGTGCCTCCCATGTCTCCCTGGATTCCACGCGCACCTCCCTGGATGGCTGGGGAGGCAGCCTCTCGTTCGGAAAGCAGAGCGGCCGCTTGAATTTCAGGGCTTTTCTGACACTCAGCTCCCCGGGCCTGGAATTGAACGACCTGGGCTTTCTGAACTCCACCGATGAGATTACCCAGATTTTCTGGATCGGATACAGATTCAATGAGCCCTTCAGCATTTTCAGAAACGCCCAGTTGAATTTTAATCAGTGGAATGCCTTTGATTTTGGCGGGGTCCGGCAGGTCACGGGATTCAACATCAACGGCCACAGCGAGTTCAAAAACCTTTGGAACGCCCATTTTTTCTTTGGCATGGACGGGGAGCTGATCAGCAACAGCACCCTCCGCGGAGGGCCTTCCATGACCCTGCCCGCCGATGCCAATGCCAATCTCGCCTTCTCCACAAATTCAAGGAAAAAGCTCTCCTTTGAAGCGGTTGGATTCCTCTCAAAGGGATTTGAGGAGTCCTCCAGCCGTACTGGAATTGAAATGGAACTGACCTACAAGCCCATCAGCAACCTGAGCATTAGCCTGGATCCCGAGTTTGTGACCAGATGGAGCAAGTTGCAGTATGTAGACCAACAGGAACCCGGCGGTGAAAAACGATATATCTTCGGCAACATCGATCAGAAGACCTTCAGCCTTTCCCTCCGTTTCGATCTGATCCTGACCCCGGACATGACCATTCAGTTCTGGGGGCAACCCTTTATTGCCTCCGGGGAATACAGTGAATTCAAGTACATCACCGATTCACATGCAGACCGGTTTGAAGACCGTTTCCATGTCTATACCGACCAGGAAATAGACTATCTCGAAGAAGAGTCAGTCTATCAGGTTAACGAATCGGGAAGCGGGCTTGCATACCAGATAGGGAATCCGGATTTCAATGTGAAAGAGTTCCTCTCAAACCTTGTGTTCCGCTGGGAATACAGACCCGGATCCTTCCTCTATCTGGTCTGGTCACAAACCCGTTCGGGATACGATCCCTGGGGATATTTCCATTTCGGGGAGGACATAAGCGACCTGTGGGATATCCATCCCACCAATGTGGTATTGCTGAAACTCTCCTACCGGATCGGAAGATAGGGCCTGAACTATTCGCAGCTGATATCCACCAGGTTGTTTTCCAGAGAATCCCAGCAGTGCCATGCGTCATCCTGGAATTTCACCTCATCCTGAACCTGCCCAGCCTTGCTGGCAGTGTCCCACTGAACCAGCGTGGTCCCGGCGGCAAGGGAGACCGTGAAAGAAGCATCATATAACTCCAGCGGAGCATATTCATAGAGCAGGTAGCTCCCCGTTTCCTCCTCACCCGGCATGGTATAGGTATATTGCAGGCTGCCGTCTCCCAGTTCGAAATCTTTATACCATTCGATTTCCAGCACACCAACCGTTCCCTCACTGTAGATGGTCCAGGTGGCATGGGTATGGTCATATCTCACAGTTCCGTCAAACCAAAGCACACCCTGCTCAGGAAATGCGGCCAGCCCGATAACCATTTCCATGGTGAATTCTTCATTGTTGATCCGGGTGCCGGTCAGGGTTGCTTTGTAGTTCACACTGTTCCAGGTGAACTCAAAGGACCATTCCCAGATATGATCACCCTTATACACCGGGGCCTGCTGGAGGGCATAGCCATAGGCAGCCACCGGCAGGGCCATGGTTACGGTTGTGGCTCCGCTCCAGAAAACCAGCGAGGCAAATGCATGATTGAAATTTACGTGAGATTCTATGCTCGCTTTCTTATCAGCAATGGATGAACTAAAATCAGAAAAATCCATCATCAGGCTTTCCAACGGGGGTAGTTCCGGACGGTCTTCCACAGGTTCTTTGTCACAGGAGACGGTTCCCAACAGGACGGTCATTACCAATGCTATGACAGCAAACTCTCTAATTTTCAGCTTTCTTTCTTTCTTCATCTTTCCTTTTTTTAAGTAAACAATAAGGTATACGTGGTTACAAATGCCGGTGTTTCAATGGTCGGTGTTAAAATCCGGTTGCCACAAACCCTGCTTTGGCTCTACTGGAGCCTTATGTCCATATGTTAACAAACTGGCTTCACGGCTTTATTATTTTATATATGAATGAATTATATTTATGCTCATGCGAATCCCGACATTCGCCGGTCTTGCCATGGGTTACAGGTTTGATAAAGACCGGGAGATTGTTTCCCTGATCTTTATCAGCTACTTCTTCATCTTGCTTTTTTCCGTAGTGATCATCCTGCTGCACACGTCCGATGAAACGCTGCTACCCGTCACGTACCGCTATCATTCCATGATCCTGCTCGGGATCATCCAGCTTCTGCTGATCAGGTTCAGGTTTTTTATGCTGGCAAAGCTCCTGATTCTTGTCATAACCCCATTTCTTCTGCTCCCGCTTCCTCCCATGGCCGGGTTGACCAGTGACGAGTTTTATTTCTGGTTCCCTTACGTCCCCATTGCCCTCTCCATTATCCCGCATTTTATACTTCATACCTACCGGGAACGGGTTGCTTTGATCGTCACACTGTCGTGTTACTTCCTGCTGACTGTGTTTATACCCTCTTTCCTGCTGCGTATGCAGGATGGAACCGAGGAAATAATACCCATCGTCATGGATAACCGGTTCTACTACAGTTTCATCCCCGTGATCATATTTCTCTTTGTAAACCTGGCTCTGGGCCTGGTTTTTGCCAAGAACTACCAGTATGAACAGATCATGAAGCGGCAGCAGGATGAACTGATCAGGGCGGAGAAAATGAGTTCCCTGGGGGTGTTGACCACCGGTATCGCACATGAAATCAACAATCCGATGAATTTTATTTCAGGTGGATTGCATGCGATGAGCACCCTGAAAAATGAGCTGATCAAACGGGAGGAATCCCTGTCAGAGGAAAAAAGCAATCTATGCAAACAGATGGATAAGATCATGGAGAACACGCTGGAAGGTGTGGAACGGGTGACCAATATTGTCACCAGTCTGAAATTCTTTTCCAGTCCGGGTAAGGCCATTAAACAGGAACACGATCTGAACCGGCTGCTTTATACCGTCCTGCTTCATATGGAAAAGAAAATTCCCTATAATATTTCTCTTAGCAAGAATATCCCGGATGGAACCACCATTTTTTGTTATGATGAGCAACTTCAGCAGGTATTTATGCACATCCTGCTGAATGCCATACAGGTACTTGAGGAAGCCAGGGGAGATTCGCCTAAAACCATCACGATCTCCGCCAGAGAGGGCAAAAAGGACAACATATCCGCCACCTTTGTTTCCATTTCCAACAATGGTCCGCCCATTCCGGAACAGGAAATACAGAAGATCTATGATCCTTTCTATACCCTGGATAATTCAGGGAAAAGTAAGGGCCTGGGCATGGCCATCAGCTATATGATCATGAAAGAGCACCAGGGCTGGATCGAGGTCAGAAATGAAAATGATTTGGTTGTTTTTGATATAATCCTTCCAAAATCTTAACGTTTCAGGGCTTCCAGGATGGTTTTCTTCAGCTCATCTTTTTTCCAGGGTTTCATCAGATATCTGAAGATTAGTTCCTTATTAAAGCCTTCGAGCATGATCTCCGACTCCATGTAACCGGTTAGCAGCATGCATACTTTCGACGGATAACTTTTTTTTACAATCTTGATGAAATCCAGGCCGTTCATCACCGGCATCTTCAGATCGGAGAGGATTACATGTATCTCAGGATTCAGCTCCAGCAGCTTCAGGCCCTCCTCGGCCGAAGTGGCGGTAACGACCCTGAAATCGTTTAAAAAGGTGAGCTGAAGCAGCTCCAGGTTGATAGCTTCATCGTCAACGTATAAGATAGTCGGGAGCTCCATCTGCATTCCCTAATCCTGGTGCTGATGTTCTTCCATGGTCACAACCTGGTAAGACTTATCCACCACCAAGTCGGCCAGAGGCTTCAGGGACCTGACTGCCTGGTGTTCATGCTCCAGGATTTTGAGCCGGAAATCACTCAGAGCCTCTTTCATCCGTATGATCTGGTTGATTTTGGTTTCATGGTAGGTCAGGTCTATAAAGACCCGCATATCAACATCGTTGGCATTGATGGCATAAAGTCCGTCTACAATAAGCAGATCCACTTTACTGAAGTCCGTAATCAGCTTGTCGACCTGCTCGGGAATCAGGTCGATGCAGGGGATCATGCACTCCTGTTCCTCTTTGAAATCCCTGAGTGTCTTTCTTATCTTAACCCAGTCATATTCATTGATGCCAATCTTATCAAATCCCTTGTTTCGGCGCCACTCCTCTCTCAGCAGGGGCTGGATCCGGTAATAGTTATCGGTGTGAATCACCTTTACCCGGATATGGTGGCTCTTCAGACACATTCCCAGGGAATGTGCCAGCTCGGATTTCCCGGAACCGGATTCACCGGATATTCCCACCACGTAGCGGTACCGTTCCTCTTTGGTCTCCCGGTCAGCCATCACCTTTTCACAAATGGCCTGGGCCGCCTCTTTGTGCATATCATTGATTAATAGAACATCTCCTAACATAGATCCAGTGTTTTAGTTTAGGGCCAAAGAGACGGTTTCTCCGGCTGCCAGCTCAACCTCTGTTCCGCAAATATGTAACTTTATCTTTTCCTTTCCCACATTTTCACGGGAGAATTTGATTTGCTTATCCCCCACGGAGACAAATAGGGTTGTTCCTCTGTATGTCAGCCGGAACTCCAGTGCCTTCCAGTGTTCCGGCAGGCCGGGATCAAACTCTGGGATTTCACCTCTCAGATTCATTCCGGCAAAACTGGCCAGCACATCAAAAACGGTACCTGCCATCACACCGCAATGGATCCCTTCGCCAGTGGTGCCTCCCTGAATATCCACCAGGTCACTCCTCAGGGCATCCATATACAGTTCCCATCCGGTATCTTTCATCCCGATCTCCCAGGCAAGTCTGGCGTGTACCAGCCTGCTGAGGGTGGAACCATGAGAAGTGCGTGCAATATAGTAATCAAAATTGCGCTTTGCGAACTCTTCCGGCAACCCATATCCCAGTCCGGCTATGGTCTGATGCACCTCTGCGGTTCCAAGGTTATAAAAGCTCATGAGGAAATCGGCCTGCTTGGCCAGTTTGTATTGATCGGGCGACTTGCCTTCCGATTTCAGTATCCGGTCGAGCCGGTGAATATCTCCATATTTCTCCCGGTAATATGTCCAGTCCAGTTCCTTCAGTTCCATATATCCCTTGAACTGCTCCACGATCCCGTCCCCGGAGATATGAAGCGCCAGCCCATGCTGGATCTTTTCCCAGATTTCCAGTTTTTCCTCGGTCAGTGACAAGGTATCCAGAATCCTGCTCCTGTGTGATGTACCAATTAAATCAAGCGTTTTAAATGCCTTGTCCATCATCCAGCTTATCATGATATTGCTATAGGCATTATCACTCAATCCACCCTCCCCGGATCCGGGCAGGCTTTCATGAAACTCATCCGGTCCCATGACTTTGTGAATATGAAACCTCCCCTGGCGGTCCGGTTCTGATTTGCTCGCCCAGAACTTACAGATATCCAACAACATCTCAGCCCCGAACTGTTCCATAAATTCCTGATCACCTGTAACATGAAAATAGTTCCAGATATTGTAGGCGATGGCCAGGGAAATATGCCGCTGCAAAGAGCTGTAGTCAGGTCCCCATTCACCCGACAGGGGATTCAGGTGAATCACCTGGGTCTCTTCCCTTCCATCACTTCCGCTCTGCCAGGGGAACATGGCCCCTTTGTACCCGTGCTGCCTGGCATAATCTCTTGCCGCATCCAGCCGGCGATAGCGGTACATCAATACGGATTTAACCACCTCAGGGAAATGCAGGTTGAGCAGAGGCAGCATGTAAAGCTCATCCCAGAAAATATGGCCGCGATAGGCCTCCCCGTGGAGGCCCCGTGGTGGAATCCCCGAATCCAGTCCGGCATGATGGGGCGACGCGGAAACCATCATATGGAACAGATGCAGCCTGACCAGTTTCTGCGCTTCCCGGTCCCCGGAGATACGCACATCCATGCGGTCCCAGAGTTCTTTCCACCGGCCTGCCGACAGCTTTAATTCCTGTTCGTAGGGGGACATGACCTTCAGGGTGGTCCTGGCCTCTTCCAGGGGATCTTCCACACCCGGGTCCCTGGAAGTAAACAGGGAAACCAGCTTTTCAAAAACCACCTCCTGGTCCTGAAGAACCGCCAAAGAATAATGTGTATCGATCCACCCCTCCCCGGAACGGGTCTCCATTTTCGCATCCAGGTTTGTGGAACCGGAAGCGCAGGCGGCTATCAGGATATCGGACTGGGTCGTTTTCACAACCAGTTCTGTAAGCGATCCGGATGCGATCTCACTGACCGGTTCCAGGTGCTGTTGTTCCAGGGAATTGTATCGCTCCACACCCGCATTACGGTGATCCCCGTGAAGCCCCGAGCGTATTTCAATTTCCCCCTGGTAATTCAGGGGGGTCAACCCATATCGTATACCGGCCCGGTGCGGATCCGCCATGCCTGCAAATCTGGAGGAACGAATCCGTGTCAACCTGCCTTCCCTGTCCTCCAGGATCATTTCTTTCCGGAGTTCGCCGCTATTCAGATCCAGGGTCCTGTGTATCTCTGCAATTTTGAACGTGGGGTCCGGTTCAAATCCAAACCACGACCCGCTGTCAATGCGAAAGGTGACCGGCAGCCAGTTGATCGCATTCACGAAATCCTCATTCTGAATATCCCGGTCACCCACTTTGGACACCAGCCGGTTATACAATCCTGAAAAATAGGTGCCCGGATAGTTCACCTTGTTGGCCCGGCTCTCTTCCAGGGCGCCACGGGTTCCAAAATACCCGTTACCCACAGTCAGAAGGGCCTCCCTCGATCGTTCCTTCTCCTGGTCATAATCATGATAGTTCAGAAGCCAGCTGTCCTGATCCATCCCTCTCTCGAACCAGCCATTAATTCCCTTTACCCCGATTTCCTCAAGATCCTCAACGACGATATCCGCCCCTCCAACAAGCAACTCGTTGACATTGTCCTCCCGGGCTAGTCCCAGGGTCAATCCGAAATTCCCTTTCCTTCCTGCCATGACCCCCGAAACGGCATCTTCTACCACCACTGCCCGGTGATAGGAAACTCCCAGGTTATCGCTGGCCGTCGTAAATATATCCGGCTCAGGTTTGCCATGCAGTCCAATCTCTGCCGAAACCACGCCATCGACCCTTGTTTCAAAGTAATGCAGCAGTCCGGCTGTTTCCAGTACGGATTTGCAGTTCTTGCTTGAAGAAGCCACGCCTATCCTGACACCGGCGGCCTTCAGCTCTTCCAGCATCTGTACCGAGCTGTCATAGACTTCCACACCTTCCTCCTCAAGCACCTTGTTAAACATGATATTCTTTTTGTTTCCCAGACCGCATACCGTCTCCAGTTCAGGATCATCCGAAGGATCCCCGAACGGTATGTCAATGCCCCGCGATTCCAGGAAGGAGGCAACGCCCTTGTAACGGGGTTTGCCATCCACATACGGCAAATAATCTCCTGCATGGGTGAATTCCCTGAACGGTTCCCCGAAACGTTGTTCCCGGGTTTTCATATATTCGTCAAACATCCTCTTCCATGAGGCTGCATGAACAAGTGCGGTTTTAGTAATCACACCGTCCAGGTCAAATATCACTGCGTCAAACTTGGGTTTAAATGCCATAATGTTTATTTATATATTTTGTATTGAACTTCAAGGTATCTAAATTTATAGAAGGGTTCAAATCCTTGCCGTTAAAAATGTGCCTATGAAACGTCTCATCCTTGCCTCCAATCTCCTTCCGGTACATATCCAGTGGCAGAACAGTAAATATCACATTGAAAAGGCAGAGGAGACCACCATTTCCGGACTTAAGGAGTTTTATAGCGATTATAAGCCGGAGTGGGTTGGCATGACGGGCTTTGAGAACCATGAGTTCAAACCAGGTGAGATGCGTTCCCTGCAGGCCGCCCTGAAACCGTTTCAGTGCATCCCTATCTTTCCACGGCCCCGGGACGGGCACCTGTATCTTCACGGTTTTGCAAGGAATACCCTTTGGCCCCTGTTTCACTATTTCACTGAAAATGTAACCTACAGTGAGATTTCCTGGAAAGCCTACGTGAAAATCAACCGCCTGTATGCGGAAAAGATTCTGAATATCACGCGGGACGGGGACATTGTCTGGATTCATGATTATCACCTGCTGTTGCTTCCACAGATGATCAGGGAGCAACGGCCCGACATATCCATTGGTCTGTTCATTCATGTTCCCTTCCCCTCCTTCGAACTGTTCCGCCTGCTTCCCTGGCGACTGGAAATTATAGAAGGAATGCTGGGTGCCGATCTGATCGGTTTTCAGACCTACGATTATGTCCGGCACTTTATGAGTTCAGCCAGACGGCTGACCGGGGTCGATTCGGTGTTTAACAGGATCTCCATAGGTGAACGCACCCTGAAGGTGGATGTCTTCCCCAAGGGGATCAATTACGAGCGGTTCCGGAACAAGGCCCTGGAGGTCCACAGTGATCACCCCAGGCCCTCGGTCATACAGGAGGAGATGAAGTTGTTTAAGAAATCGGGACAACTCGAGAAATTGATCATCTCCATTGACAAGCTGGACTATACCAAAGGAATTCCGCAGCGCATCAGGGCATTTGAACGCTTCCTTCAAACCTATCCGGAATACAATGAACGGATCAGCATGATCGTTCAGGCCGTTCCGTCGGGTGAGACCAGTGAATCATTCTACAATCTGAAAAGTGTGGTAGACGAGCTGGTTGGCAGGATCAACGGGAACCTGGGAACCATCACCTGGACACCGGTCAGGTACATGAACCAGACCTTTACTATGGACGAGCGTATCGATCTGTACACCCTGTCCGATATCGCTCTGATCCTGCCCCTGAGGGATGGAATGAACCTGGTGGCAAAAGAGTTTGTGGCCTCCCGGCATGATGGCACCGGAGTCCTGATCCTGAGCGAGCTTGCGGGAGCCTCCAAGGAACTTCATGAAGCACTTCTGGTCAATCCCAATGATCTGGATGCCATTGCCAATGCCATCAAGGAGGCCATTGAAATGCCCGAGGAAGAGCAGATCAGGAGAAACAAAGTAATGATGATGCGCCTTCACCGTTACACGGTAGGACGATGGGCCAGTGAGTTTATCAAAAGCCTGGAGGGGGTCAAGG
>CAYRLP010000051.1:2952-10031 GCA_964424935.1 uncultured Bacteroides sp. | reverse complement strand
TAAGCTTCTGTGCAACAACATGAATCAGGTACTGGAACGGAATTTCGCCCTGAAAGCCATCTGGATCGACGATAATTATTTCAATGCCCGGAGCATGGATGTTTATATCACCAAGCTTCGCAAATATCTGAAACCGGACCCTTCCGTGCAGATCATTAACGTCCACGGAAAAGGGTATAAACTGGTCCTGGATGAAGAATAAGGGACCTAATCCAGTTTGAGTACGGCCAGGAATGCCGACTGCGGTACTTCAATGTTCCCGACCTGGCGCATGCGCTTCTTTCCCTTTTTCTGTTTCTCCAGCAGCTTTCGTTTCCTGGTGATATCTCCTCCGTAACACTTGGCGGTCACATCTTTGCGTACGGCCTTTACGGTTTCCCTGGCAATCACCTTGGCCCCGATCGCTGCCTGTATGGCTACCTCGTACTGCTGGCGGGGGATCAGCTCCTTCAGTTTGACACAGATCCGCCGGCCGAAATCATAGGCGTTATCCCGGTGGATCAGCGTGGAGAGTGCATCCACCATCTCACCGTTCAACAGGATATCCAGTTTTACCAGATCTGCTTTCTGATACCCGTGGGGATGGTAATCGAAGGAGGCATATCCTTTGGAAATACTCTTCAGGCGGTCGTAAAAATCAAATACAATTTCTGCCAGGGGCATTTCGAAGGTTAACTCCACCCGGTTGCTGGTCAGATAAACCTGGTTTTTCAGGGTCCCGCGCTTGTCCAGGCAAAGTTTCATTATCGGTCCCACGTATTCCGCCTGGGAGATCACCTGGGCAAAGATGTAGGGCTCTTCAATGTGATCAATGGCTGTCTGCGCAGGCAGACCCGATGGATTGTGAACTTCCACCAGCTCTCCTTTGGTGGTAATGACGTTGAAGGATACATTGGGTACCGTGGTGATTACGTCCATGTTGAATTCCCGGTCGAGCCGTTCCTGGACAATTTCCATATGCAGGAGTCCCAGGAATCCGCATCGGAAGCCGAATCCCAGCGCCGCAGAAGATTCCGGCACGAAGGTGAGCGAGGCATCATTCAGCTGAAGTTTCTCAATGGACGCCCGAAGGTCCTCGTAGTCATCCGCATCCACGGGGTAGATCCCCGCAAAAACCATGGGCTTCACTTCTTCGAATCCTGCAATCGCCTCTTTGCTGGGACGCTCCACATGAGTGATGGTATCCCCCACTTTTACCTCCCTGGAGGTTTTGATACCCGAAATAATATACCCCACATCCCCTGCTGCCATGACCTCCCTGGGTTCGGGTCCCAGTTTCAGCACGCCCACCTCATCCGCATCGTACTGTTTCCCCGTTGCGATAAATTTCACCAGCTCCCCTTTCCGGATGGTCCCGTTCATGATCCGGTAGTAGGCAAAGATGCCCCGGAAAGAATTGAACACAGAATCAAAGATCAGGGCCTGCAGGGGCGCTTCCGGATCACCCTCTGGAGGCGGTATCCGCTGGATGATCGCTTCAAGGATCTCATCCACACCCAGTCCGGTTTTCCCACTGGCCTCAATGATTTCGTCCCGGTCACAACCGATCAGATCCTCGATCTGGTCCTTGACCTCATCGGGCATGGCACTTTCCATATCCATTTTATTCAGAACCGGAATAATCTCCAGGTCATGGTCGATGGCAAGGTACAGGTTGGAGATGGTCTGTGCCTGGATCCCCTGGGTGGCATCCACCACAAGCAGGGCTCCTTCGCAGGCCGCAATGGACCGGCTTACCTCATATGAGAAATCCACATGTCCCGGGGTATCGATCAGATTCAGCAAATAGTGTTTGTCCCGGTAATCATACTCCATCTGGATGGCATGGCTCTTGATGGTGATGCCCCGCTCCCGTTCCAGTTCCATATTGTCCAGCACCTGGTCCTGGAAATCCCGTTCATCCAGCGTGCCGGTTTTCATCAGGAGTCTGTCGGCCAGTGTGCTCTTGCCGTGATCAATATGAGCAATGATGCAGAAGTTGCGAATGTTATCCATACGGGATCAACCGGTTTTTGCGCCCCAAAGATAGGGAATCTCCGGAATAAATGTGCCGGCCATATATATCTCTTCAGGATATTGTTCTCGTCGCTGAAAATGACACTTCGTGCCATTTATAGGCTCCTCGTCCAATATCCTCTCGAGATTATAGATCCGTCCCATGTGTCCCGTCGCAGGAGAGGAAACTACGTGCCATTTATAGGCTCCTCCACCAATATCCTTTCGAGATAAAGAACCTGAGAAGTCAGGCTCATTTTGCAACGGGATAAATGTGGAAGGGGCCTATAAATATTCACGGCAGCCCGTCGCAAAAGAAAAGAGGCTGGCTCCACATGAAGCCAGCCTCTTGAGATTATATGGATGTAATTTATGGACTACATCATACCCATTCCGGGAGCGCCACCACCGGCCGGCATGGGAGGTTCCGGCTCCGGAACTTCCACAACGGCACATTCGGTAGTCAGGAACATACCAGCAATGGAGGCTGCATTCTCAAGGGCAATCCGGGCCACTTTAGTTGGATCGATAACCCCTGCTTCGTAAAGGTTCTCGAACTTCTCTGTGTGGGCATTGTATCCATAATCCCCTTTGCCATCGCTGATCTCTTTCACTACTACGGATCCTTCCAGCCCCGCATTCTCAACAATCTGGCGAAGGGGCTCTTCAAGTGCTCTTTTCACGATAGCAATCCCCGTGTTTTCATCGTCGTTTGCTCCTTTGAACTTTTCAAGTTTCTCAATTGAGCGAAGGTAAGCTACACCGCCACCGGGGATGATTCCTTCCTCAACTGCAGCACGGGTGGCACTGAGTGCATCATCAAACAGGTCCTTCTTGGACTTCATTTCCACTTCGGAAGCTGCACCCACATAGATCACGGCCACACCACCTGCCAGTTTGGCAAGTCGTTCCTGGAGCTTCTCACGATCGTAGTCGGAAGTGGTATTCTCGATTTGTTTCTTGATTTGTCCAATCCTTGCCTCGATCATGTTCTTTTCACCAGCACCGTTTACAATAGTGGTATTTTCCTTGTCAATTGTAATTTTTTCAGCCTGTCCCAGCATTTCCAGATCGGTGCTTTCAAGTTTCAGCCCTTTCTCTTCGGAAATAACCGTACCTCCGGTCAAAATGGCAATATCTTCCAGCATTTCCTTGCGCCGATCCCCGAATCCTGGAGCCTTTACGGCTGCAATCTTGAGTGATCCGCGCAACTTATTTACGATCAGCGTAGCGATGGCTTCCCCGTCCACATCCTCCGAGATAATCAGTAAGGGACGTCCGTTCTGTGCAGTAGCTTCCAGAACAGGAAGAATATCTTTCATGGTGGAAATCTTCTTGTCATGGATCAGGATATAGGGACTCTCCAGGACCGCCTCCATTTTTTCCGTGTCGGTCACAAAGTATGGTGAGATGTACCCCCTGTCAAACTGCATCCCTTCTACCACATCTACGTATGTATCTGAGGTCTTAGATTCCTCGATGGTGATCACTCCTTCTTTTTTCACTTTGGACATGGCTTCTGCAATCAGAGCACCAATTGATTCTTCGTTGTTGGCAGAAATAGAGGCCACCTGCTTAATTTTCTGGGTATCATCGCCCACTTCCTGGGACTGGGCCTGAAGGCTCTTCACCACTTGGGTGACCGCCTTATCGATCCCGCGTTTCAGATCCATCGGATTGGCTCCTGCGGTGACGTTTTTCAATCCGACCTGAACGATGGACTGGGCCAGAACCGTGGCGGTGGTGGTTCCGTCACCGGCATCATCATTGGTTTTGGAGGCAACTTCCTTTACCATCTGTGCACCTACGTTCTCCACGTGATCCTCCAGGTCTATCTCTTTTGCAACCGTTACCCCATCCTTGGTGATCTGGGGTGCACCGAATTTCTTCTCAATAATTACATTGCGGCCCTTGGGACCCAGTGTTACTTTGACTGCGTTTGCCAGTTGATCAATGCCTTTTTTCAGCTGATCACGGGCATCCATATCAAATTTGATCTCTTTTGCCATTTTTATTCTTTTTTATTGGTTATTTACTTGGTAATGAATAAAACATCGCTTTGCGAGATGAGAAGGTAATCTTCGTCATCAATGCTTAGTTCCTGACCGGCATATTTACCATAAAGGACCTGATCTCCCAGTTTGACCTCCATTGGTTCGTCCTTTTTATCTACTCCCACCATTACCACTTTCCCTTGTTGCGGTTTTTCCTTCGCAGTATCGGGAATAATGATACCACTTGCAGTCTTCTCTTCGGCCTCCGAAGGCTTTACGAGGATCTTTCCTGCAAGGATTTTACCTTTAAGTTCTGCCATTTTTGATTTCGTTTTATAAGTTCGACATGTTCAAAATCGCTTTCTCATTATCATATTCTGTGCCAAAGGAAACAAACAAAAAAAAAGTGCCAGTTATATGACATACTGACACTTTTTGTCCTGAAAAAAATAACTTAATACTTACTCTGTGTCACTTGTGGCAGGTTCGGTGCCAAAAGATTCAGGAAGATCAATGGTTTGCGCAGGCTGGTCCATGAGGGATTCGTCAAACTGTCCGTCGAGCCGGGAATTGTTGGAATCCCCCGCTTTTGGAATGGTGATCCCTGCCAGCAGGCTGAGTAGAATCAGAGCGGATCCCAGAATCCAGGTCGCTTTCTCCAGAAAGTCAGCAGTCTTGCGTACTCCCATGTACTGGTTCGAAGAGGAAAAATTGGATGCCAGTCCGCCCCCTTTTGAATTCTGCACCAGCACAATCAAGATGGTAAAGACGCAGGTTACAACAATCAGTACCGTAAATACAACAAACATTTTAGTTCCTCTTTATGAATGATTTATATTCCTAATTTTTTCAATTTGCGCAGCAAAGTAAGCACTTTTTTCCGGATATTTCAAACTTAATCTCTCGTAAGCATAGATGGCCTTGGCATAGAGGCCCTGCTTCACATAGATCTGTGCCAGGGTATCGGTGATAAACCCGTCATGCTCCCGGATGGAATCCAGGGAAACATCGCCTTTCAGTCTGGTTTCTTTGTCGGGACGGATGGGGCCCGGATCCTCTTTAATAAAATTGCGGATCAGATGGTGATTGTGGTCCTCCTGCACGTTGTCCACCTGATCAATAGCCGGAATTTCATCCTCTTCCACTTTGGGTTCCTCCATGTCGACCTCATCTTTTTCCAGACCTGAAAGCAGGCTTTCTGGACTCACCTCTTCCTCGTCCACGGTATCGGGTTCCGCTTCCTCGGTATCGGGCTCCGCTTCCTCTGCCTCCTCAGGCTCCTCTTCAGTCTCCTCATCCAGGGTTAACAACGACTCGTCGGGTTGTTCATCCAGCTCCAGCAGTTCCTGGTCAGGTTCTTCTCCTGCATAGGGAGCATGCTGGCGGATGATCACGTCTGCTTCTTCATGAGGTTCCTCGGAAAACTGGATCACCTCTTTTTCTTCTTCTTCCGGTTCCGGTTCCGTTAAATGTTTCACCTCAGTAACCAGCTGGTAGAGTTTCTGCCTGTTCATGGCATATACGGCCGCAATTTTCAATTGCTCCTGTTTTTCACGTCTCAGGACCTCCATGATACGAACCCGCAACAGCTGAGCGGTGCTGAATTCCGGAAAGGTCCTGCAGATCTTATTCACCTCATCCAGTTCGGCTGGCGAGTAATGGGTCGTATAAAGCAGGCGTACAATGTCTGAAGCGTCCATATTCATCTGGATTACCAGGAAACAAATGCCCTGTTGAAAATATCCTCCACCAGGTTTTCCACGATCAGGTCAATCAACTTATCCTCCACATCCGTCAGGTTCTGGGATGCATCATAGTCCTCATACCGGGAAAAACTGGTATCGTAATCAAGTTCCGGTTCCACCGCATTTGTATACTTGACCCGGACCGTTATGGTCAGCCTGTTGCGTGCCGCTGTTTCCTCACCGGTGATGGCCGTCGGCCGTGTTTCATATCCGGTAATCTCTCCTGAGAACTGTACATCCCCTCCCTGGTTCGACAGGTCCAGTCTGGTATTTGTCTGTATTTTATCCATCAGGGCATCGGTAAACAGCTGGCTCAGCTGTGCCTGTACCAGGGGAGCCCGGTTCGGAAAGTACTGTACCGAATAGGTTTCAACTTCGTCATCGATGTTTACTCCACTGAATGAATATTCTATCCTGCAGGCGGGAAGCACCACCGGCAGGGTAAAAATCATGGCAGCCAAACAGGCGTTTAATGCGCTCTTCCTCATTTTCTATTCAATGTTGTATTCTTTGATCTTCCGGTAAAGGGTCCGTTCCGAGATCCCCAGATCCTGTGCCGCATATTTCCGTTTTCCATTGTGTTTTTCCAGAGCCTTGATGATTAGTTCGATTTCCTTATCCTCCAGAGAAAGGGATTCCTCCACTATCTCTTCGGTATCCAGAATGTGATCCTCTTCCCGCTCCTTTCTTCTGGCCTTCTGGTGATTGATCAGGTTTTCAGCTTCAGCCGGAAGGTCCTCCACAGATGCATGCAGGCGTTTAATGATTTGCTCATGCTCGTCTTCCATGTCCGCAGGTATCGATCCGTTCTCAATAATCTGGGCCACCAGTTTCTTCAGGTCATTCATGTCACTTTTCATATCGAAGAGTACCTTGTAAAGGATCTCCCTTTCCGAATTAAAGGTTTCTTCGGTGACCGATTCCTTATTGATCAACGCAGGTAAGCGGGTTTTATGATAATCCGGAAGGTAGTGAATTAAAGCCGCCGCAGTTATTTCCCGGTCCTGTTCTATAATGGAGAGTTGTTCGGTCACATTTTTCAACTGCCGGATATTCCCCGGCCACTCATAGTTCAGCATAACCTGACGTGCCTCCTCGTCTAACCGGACGGCTGGCATGCGATAACGTTCTGAGAAATCAGCAGCAAATTTCCTGAAAAGTAACAGGATATCATTTCCCCTTTCTTTCAGGGATGGAACCTGGATGGGGACCGTGTTCAGGCGATAGAACAAATCCTCCCTGAACTTGCCCTTTTTTATGGCTTCCGTCACATTCAGGTTGGTTGCTGCAACGACCCGTACATCGGTTTTCATTACTTTGGAGGAGCCCACCCGGATAAACTCTC
>CAYRLP010000051.1:0-2942 GCA_964424935.1 uncultured Bacteroides sp. | reverse complement strand
CCTGTGTGGCAAGCGGCAGTTCGGCCACTTCATCCAGAAAGATGGTCCCCCCGTCTGATACTTCAAAGTATCCTTTCCGGGTATCGTGCGCGCCTGTAAAGGCACCCTTTTCATGCCCGAACAGTTCGGAATCGATGGTACCATCCGGTATGGCTCCGCAGTTTACGGCAATGTAAGGACCATGCTTCCGCCCTCCCAATGAATGAATAATCTGAGGGAACACTTCCTTACCTGTCCCGCTTTCACCCGAGATCAGCACACTCAGATCCGTGGGGGCAACCTGCCTTGCAATATCTATGGCCCGGTCCAGCCCGGGATAGGTACCTATGATCGAAAAACGCTGTTTAATCTGTTGAATATCCATGTTGCTTTCTGACAAAATAACCTGAAAGTATGACAAAATTACAATTTTCACTGGATTCAAAAAGATAATCCATGCAGTTTCCTATTTTTGAAAAAAAAAGTGGCTGAATTTCTGGGTATTATTCCCGCACGGTACGCATCTACCCGTTTCCCAGGCAAACCCCTTGCCATGCTGGGAGACAAACCCATGATCCAATGGGTCTATGAACGGGCTTCTGTTCTATTTGAACACCTGCTGGTGGCTACCGACGATCGTCGCATAGCGGTGACCGTTGAGCGTTTCGGTGGAATGGTTCTGATGACCTCACCCGAGCACCGCAGCGGCACCGAACGCTGTGCCGAAGCAGCCGGATTGTATGAGCAGCAGACCGGCCTGCAATTCAGCCATGTGGTGAATATCCAGGGCGACGAACCCCTGATCCAGACGGACCAAATCCAAACCCTGTTGGACTGCTTCAGGGCACCGGGAACCCAGATAGCAACCCTGATCAGGGAATTGTCCAGGAAAGAAGAGCTGGAAAATCCGCATGTGGTAAAGGTGGTGGTGGACCGGTCGTTCCGTGCACTTTACTTTTCCAGGTCGGCCATACCCTTTGTCAGGGAATCCGGTTCAAGGCTGCCTCCAGAGGTCCGGTTCTACTCCCACATTGGGCTTTACGGATTCCGTAGAGAGGTCCTGGATCAGGTGGTCCAAATGCCTCCCACGAACCTGGAGCAGGCTGAATCACTGGAACAGTTACGATGGCTGGAACATGGCAAGGCCATTCAGACTGCCCTTACCGATCTGCCTTCCCTGGGGGTGGATACCCCGGAGGATCTGGAAAAACTCAGGAAACAGGCTGGATTCTGATCAGGTTCGCTACTCGTAATGAAGAATCCGGGCCGGGTTGCGTTTCGCTGCCCGGTAGGCCAGGAGCGTCACTGAAGCAAGGGCAATAACCAGGGCCGTAATGGCCGATATGATGTAGATCCAGGGTTTGAACCCGATGTTGAAGGGAAAGCCCTGCAACCAGTTCTGCATGAAAAAATAGGCTACAATCCAGGCCAGAGAAATGGAGATGCCCATAAGCAGAAGCACCTCCCGGGAAACCACTATGACCACCTCCCGGATGGATGCACCCATCGCCTTTCTGATACCGATTTCGTGAGTTCTGCGATGGGTATGGTGAAGCGTCAGGCCAAACAGTCCCAGGCATGCAATAAATGTGGATAAAATGGCAAACAGGAACGAAAGCCGGCCGGTACGCTGTTCCTCCCGGTAATAGCTGTTGAGTTCATCTTCCAGGAAAAAGAACTGGAACGGGGCATCCCCGGTCATCTCCATCCATTTCTCCTTGATCTTGCTGAGGGTGACTGGGATTCCCTGACCTGCTACACCCAGGCGTATGTTTATCACTCCCGACCATTCCATATCCCGAGGCTTATACCTGAGCATATATGGGCCCACAGGTTCCTTCAGGGAGCTGTGATGAAAATCCTCCAGCACACCAATAATTCTCAGCTGATTGGTATCCCCCTCCAGGGTGGGCTCCAGTATGATTGTCCGATAGGGATCCGAAATTCCATACTCCCGGGCAGCAGACCTGTTAATCAGAACGGCCGAGGCTTCTGTGGAATATTCCGGATCGAAGAACCTGCCCTCGGAGTCAGCCAGCTGGAAGTTATAGGTTTTCATGAAATGTTCATCCACATAATTGGTTTCGAACAGGTAGTTGCTGGCAGCGTCTCGCCCCTTGATCTGGTAAGTTTCTGTACTGTTATTGTATCCCAGGTAGGTAGTGGAATTGCTCGCTGAAACCACCCCCGGTATTTTTTCGATCTCCCGGCAAAACGTCTGGATATGAGGCTTCAGCGGATAGGTCCTTTTAAGCACCACCACCTGTTTCTTATCGTAGCCCAGATCTTTATTGAGCATGAAATGAAGCTGGTTGGAAACAATCAGGGTTCCCACAATAATGGCCACAGAGATAGTAAACTGGGCGATGACCAGCCCGCTTCGCAACAGTCCCGCCCGCCTGTTTCCCTTGAACCCTCCCCTGATTCCGTCCACCGGATCAAACCTGGACAGGAACAAAGACGGATAGAGTCCGCTGAACAGGCCCAGCAGGAGCGCCAGCAGCAGGACGGCAGGTAAATGGTAGCCGAACTTTACCTGTTCCATTCTCAGACTCAGATCCATGGTATGGTTAAACCAGGGCAGCATCAGTTCCACAAGGATCAGTGCCAGGGCAAGTGCGATGAGGCTGACGATCACCGATTCGGTCAGAAACTGGCGGATCAGCAGACCCCTGCTCGAACCCGCCGCTTTACGAATTCCGATCTCCCTGGCCCGGGTTGCTGCCCGGGCTGTGGAAAGATTCATGAAGTTGATGGACGCGATCACCAGGATGAATAAGGCCACCAGCCCGAAAATACGTATATACAGCCGGTCGTGAACCGGCCGGAAACAGCTGTCCATGCCCACTTCGATATCAGGCTGGAGGTGGATATCAAGCAGCGGCTGAAGAAAGACGCCAAACCGGTTCCCCCCTTCGGCCCATTCTTCCGGACTCACACCAAGGATGGTTTCCAGCTCCGGA
>CAYRLP010000050.1:0-10044 GCA_964424935.1 uncultured Bacteroides sp. | reverse complement strand
CCGGTGAATGAACCTTTGCAGACCGGGCTTAAGCCCATTGATGCCATGATACCTATTGGCCGCGGACAACGGGAACTGATCATTGGAGACCGTCAGACGGGAAAAACCGCTATTGCGGTGGATACCATCATTAACCAGAAAGAGTTTTATGAGAAAGGGGAGCCCGTATATTGCATCTATGTGGCAGTGGGACAAAAAGGATCGACTGTTGCCAACATCCAAAAAACCCTGGAAGAAGCGGGGGCCATGGATTACACGGTCATAGTATCCGCGACCGCTTCGGATCCTGCAGCCCAGCAGTTCTATGCTCCGTTTGCAGGATGTTCCATCGGCGAGTACTTCAGGGATACAGGAAGGCCCGCACTGATCATATATGATGATCTGTCCAAACAGGCCGTATCTTACCGGGAAGTATCCTTGCTGTTGCGGAGGCCACCGGGACGTGAGGCTTATCCTGGTGATGTATTCTACCTGCATTCCCGTTTGCTTGAGCGGGCGGCAAAGATCATTCAATCGGACGAAATCGCTAAAAAAATGAATGACCTGCCCGACTCACTGAAGCCGCTTGTAAAAGGAGGGGGCTCGCTGACTGCACTGCCGATCATAGAGACACAGGCAGGGGATGTGTCGGCGTATATTCCTACCAACGTAATATCCATTACGGACGGGCAGATCTTTCTGGAAGCAAACCTGTTTAATGCGGGTGTGCGGCCGGCCATCAACGTCGGGATCTCCGTCTCGAGGGTCGGGGGCAACGCCCAGATTAAATCCATGAAGAAAATTGCAGGTACCCTGAAGCTTGATCAGGCCCAGTTCCGGGAACTGGAAGCATTTGCCAAATTCGGTTCCGATCTGGATGCGGCCACCAAGGCTGTACTGGATAAAGGACGCAAGAATGTGGAGATCCTGAAACAGAATCAGTATTCCCCCATGCCGGTTGAGAAGCAAATTGCAGTGATCTACTGTGGAACCAAGGGGTTGCTTTCAGAAATACCGGTGGAGAAAGTCAAAGAGTTTGAAGCTGAGTTTCTGGAATATATGGAACTGAAGGAGAAAAAGACACTTGCCGCGCTTGCGCAGGGTAAATTAACGGATGAGATTACAAGAAAGATAGAGGAAGCAGCCAAAGAAATTGTTGAGAAACTTAAGTAATTCTGAATGGCGAGTTTGAAGGAAATAAGAGACCGCAGAGCTTCTGTGGCCTCCACCAGGCAGATCACCAGTGCCATGAAAATGGTATCCGCCGCCAAGCTGAAAAAAGCACAGGATGCCATCCAGCGGTTCAGACCCTATGCGGAAAAACTCAAGGAAATACTGTGCAGTGTAGGGGAAAGCATCAAGGAGGATGAAGACAATCAGTATGCCCTTCAGCGCGACAAAGAGAATATACTGCTGGTGCTTATCACTTCCAACCGGGGTCTGTGCGGTGCATTTAATTCATCCGCCATCAAAGCCACCATTACCCGGGCACTGACCATCTATGACGGTCAGATGATGGCGAACCAGGTTGATTTTATTGCCATTGGAAAGAAGGGTGGTGATTTTCTCCGTAAGAAAGGTTACAATGTGATCTTCGATGGAAGTGAGATCTTTGATGATCTTACTTTTGAGCGTGTGTCCGTTCTGGCGAATATGATCATGGAACTGTTTACAGATGGTACCTATGATCATGTGGATGTGGTCTACAACCAGTTTAAGAATGCGGGGACACAGATTCTTACCGAAGAACAGTTCCTGCCCATACAGGTTGACTTCCTGGAAGAGGAACCAAAAACTGCTTCCCATGTGGACTATATTTTTGAGCCCAGTAAGGAGTATATTGTACGGGAGCTGATTCCGCGTTCCCTGAAGTTGCAGTTCTACAAGGCCATCCTGGATTCTCATGCATCGGAACATGGGGCCCGGATGACCGCCATGCACAAAGCTACCGACAATGCCTCAGAGCTTCTGAAGGAACTGAGTCTGCAGTTCAACAAGGCCCGCCAGGCTTCCATCACCAATGAAATCCTTGAGATCGTCGGTGGGGCAGAAGCATTGAAAGGGTGATCTATAAACAGATCATCCTGAACAAGACATATTGTACACTTCAGATAATCATATTTGGTAAGGTGGTTACATATTGTCTTTTTTCTGGTTGTAGTATGTAATCATGTTGTTTCACAACCAGCTGATGCCCATGAATTTTATGGCAATCATCATTATTTGCATCTAGCGCATACCAGGACTGCGGCAAATCCAAGCATGGATGGAGTAGTTGAGGACATAAATTACTCTTACTATGATATGCTATGGCTGGGGGGTGATCTGGCTCTGTCCACATCTCTGGATGATCAGACCATGATGCATGTGGATTCGGTCTTCAACCTGGGAGATCCTAACACTTTATGGGCTTTGGGTAATCATGATTATGCCGATCTTGACCGAATACAAACCTATACCGGCAGGCCTTCCTATTATGCGTATCAAAAAAACGGCATGACCTTTCTTGTCCTGGACACTCAGGATAGCCTGAGCAATATTATCGGTCCGCAAAGGGAACTATTTTACCGGGTAACAGATACCATTTCGGAATCTTCCCATCTTATCATTCTGCATCATAAACTTATCTGGATGTATGGAAATGATAATTTACAGCCCATGATTCCATATGTTTCAAACGGTGAGTTCGGTGATTGCTTTTACTGCATCAATCCCAATAACTTCTATACAGAGATCTATCCCGTATTACTGGAGGTTGAAGAAAGGGGAATTGAAGTTATCTGTATTGCAGGGGATATAGGATTTCGAACAAATCAATTTGAATATCTGACTCCGGAAGGCATTCAATTTCTTGCTTCGGGGATAGAAGCAGGGAAACCCGATAATATGGCACTTTTATTTCATCATAATCAGACCTGGAACGAACTGACCTGGGAGTATATACTGTTATCGGAACTCTTGGTCCCCAGGGACACCATACCTCCAGAACTGCTATCCGTGTCCATTTCCCCGGATACAATTAAAGGCGGCGAATCCATTCAGGTCACCATTAATGCAGAGGATCCGGACTCCGGTCTGGATCAAATCAAGCTAAAAATTGTTAGTTCATCTGAAGAGCAAGTCCATACTGTTTCAACTCATATCGGAGACTGGATATCAGGGGGAAGCCATGTTTATACCCTGGATATAATAATGGATGATACTTCCACCACGGGATTATGGCAACTGTCATTGTTAAGTGTCATTGATTCGGCCGGAAATGCTCTTAATCTGGACAACCAGGATAGTATTTTGGCCACATTTGTGATTCATAATCCGGTTGGGTGGGATCATCGGGAGGAAGCCAATTTGTCTCTGTTTCCCGTTCCAAGTACCGGAATAATTCATATTTTGTATGATCCCGGCATAAAAACAGTGGAAATATTTGACCAGATTGGAAGAACAGTTAAAACAGAAAGTAACCGGACCAATTCCATCGACCTTACTGGTGAACCGGCAGGCATATATTTCATTCGAATCAGAACGTCAGATAATCGTACCTTCATCAGGAAGATCTGTTTAACAAATCGGAGTATGTATTGAAAGTAAGATTTCGAATATCATGCATGATTGCTGTTTTGCTTCTGCTTACGATGGAAGCGACTGGCCAGTTGCTGATAAATGAATTTGTGGCTTCAAATGCATCGGGAGGATACTATGATTCCCAGAATGACAGTTACCCGGATTGGATAGAGATATACAATAACTCTGCTGCTGCAATCGAGCTGGGCAATTACTATTTAACAGACGATCTGGATGACTTGAACAAATGGCAGATACCGGAGGGAACGGTTATTGAGGCCAAGGGATATCTGCTTTTTCTTGCGGATGACCTTGATTATGAAACTCATACGAATTTTAAGCTCGATGCGGAAGGTGAAATTATAGGTCTCTCAAACCAGGATAAAATCCTTCTGGATTCGCTTGTATACATGCCACAGAATACGAAAATCTCCATGGGAAGACTGACGGATGATCCCACGGTCTGGGCATATTACACGGAGCCAACTCCCAATCTCATGAATAGTACAACGGGTTATACGGGTAAGGCCATGCCCCCTGTACTAAGCGAACCAGCTGGATTTTACAGTCAGGCTTTATATCTGGAAATGGATTCACCCAGTGAAGATGCCATGATCCGGTATACGCTTGATGGCAGCATACCGACCGGATTGTCCACACTTTACACGGCTCCTGTAGAGATCAGTTCCAACACTGTTGTTCGGGCTGTATGTATAGAAGAGGGGGAAATGAACAGCGAGGTGGTATCCAACACCTATTTCATAGAAGAACTGACCACACTACCTGTTTTTTCATTTTCGATGTCTCCATCAAAGGCAGATCTATTCCCATTTGCGACTGAGGAAGTCGTACATGCAGAGTATTTTGACCCATCCAAAAAGCAGGTGATCAGTCAGGATGTTGGTGTCAGGGAATCGGGTCTGGTAGGTATTCACCCCATGAGATCGTTCTCCCTCTATGCCAGGAGCGGATATGGCGAGAGCAGGTTAAATCACCAGTTTTTCAGGGAAAAAAGCCTTACCAGCTTCAAGAATCTGTTCCTCCGGAATGGAGGGTATCAGGATTATTCATACACCTATATGCGCGACGGATTGATCCAGTCCTTTGTGGTCGGCCACCTGGATCTCGATTACATGGCATACCAGCCGGTCATGGTTTATCAAAACGGGGATTTCCTGGCTCTTATGAACATGCGGGAAAAGATGAATGAATTCTATGTGGAATACAACAGGAATGTGGATAAGGACAGCATTGATCTCCTGGAATATCAAACCGAACCACCCATTATAGTCCTGATGGGAGATGACGATCATTTCACGGACATGATGGACTTTATTGAGAATACAGATCTGACTCAACAGGAAAACATGGATTATCTGTCCACATTGATGGATGTAGAAAATTACCTGGATTACTATATGCTTCAGATCTATTGTGCCAATGCCGACTGGCCGGATAAGAATTCTAAGATCTGGCGCCCTAAGCAAACGGGTGGGAAGTGGCGCTGGATGGTATTTGATGTAGACTATGGATACGGATTCCGTTTCCCGGTAGAGACAAATATGTATGAATACCTGTATAACCTGGAAGAGCCATTCTACCATAACCGGCCCTGGGTCACGGTGATCTTCAGGAAGATTATGGAAAATGAAGAGATCCGGCATTATTTCCTGCAGCGTTTTTGCGCGTTGCTCAATACGGCATTCCATCCGGACCGGGCGCTTCATCTTGTAGACAGCCTGAAAGCGCAGATAGAGCCTGAAATAGGCCGGCACATAGACATCTGGGGTGATCAGGCCTATGGGATCCCATCCATGGAAGCCTGGCAGAGCAACTGTGATACCCTCTATGAGTTTGCCGTGCAAAGACCGCAATTTGCCAGAGAGAATATGATGGAATTTTATGGACTGGATGATACGGTAAGCCTGGAAATAAACGCAGAGGGAGGCACGGTCTATCTGAACAACCTGGCCTATTGTAAGGATGATGTAAAGGGGCAGTTTTTTAAAAACATCCCGATCCAGTTAAAAGCAGTACCGGATCCCGGATATGAATTTGCCGGGTGGATCAATATTTCAGAATCACAGAATTCGTCTGTTTGGTTTACTCCCGTTTCCGATTCTGTGATTTCAGCGGTTTTCAGCCCCACAAGCAATCATATACTGGATGGTACTTTTAACAGGGATACCGTTCTTTCGGATACATCAGAACCCTATATTTCCAGGGGACACCTGGTCATTCCGGCCAATACAGAAGTAACACTGGAAGAAGGGGTCTGCCTGCTTATGCCTCCATCGTGTAATATCTATGTATATGGCACATTGAAAATACGCGGGACTGAAATCAATCCGGTAAAGGTTGATGCATATTCCGGAAGATGGGGAGCAATCTGTTTAGACCATTCCACCGGGGAATCGGAATTTGATTATCTGGTTTTGAAAAATGCAACCACGGGAGGTGATCCGGAGTTATACACGGGTGCCATTTCAGCATACCATGCGGATTTCCGGTTGACAAATTCTTTGATTGAACATGTTCCGGCCAATGGAGTATTTGCGCAATATTCAAATATCCGGGTTGATTCCTGTGAATTTCAGTCCGATGGTACCTGCGACTTGATCAATGCCAAGTATGCCGATTCGGTTCTCATAGAGCATTCCGTTTTCAGGGATTCAGAACATTTTGATACCGATGCCATTGATCTTGATGGGGTGAAAACGGGAATCATCCGCTATAATCAGATTTATAACCTCATAGGAGAGAACAGCGATGGAATTGACATTGGAGAAGAAACCGGTCATGTGGAGATTTATGAAAATCTGATTATCAATTGCAGAGATAAAGGGATCTCACTGGGACAGGCATCCAATATGACGGCCTTCAAAAATGTTATTTACAACTGCTATAATGGAATTGCAGTAAAAGATTATGGATCCTCAGCCCAGGTCATTAATAATACCATGGTGGACAATTCTCTGGGTATTTCCTGCTACGAAAAGAATCTGGGCAGCGGATCAGGCCAGGCTTATGTTCTTAACACCTTGTTGGCCGATTCGAAGATTTCCTCGATAATTGAAAGGAATATGGGGAAAATTCAGATAGCGTATTCCCTATCCAACACGGACATGCTTTCCGGGACCGGGAACCTTTATGGAGATCCTGGACTGGCGGATCCCTATTTGCTCAATTTTGAGTTGCTTCCCGATTCTCCCTGTATTGATGGAGGAAGCCCTGATTCACCACTGGATGAAGATGGTTCCCGGGCGGATATTGGAGCGTATTTTGTTTCAAATTGGCCTGAGTTTCATGAGGATTTGATAATCAACGAGTATTACAGCAACATCTCTGAAGAAGATCCGGAAGATTGGATAGAGATCTTTAATAAAGGCAAATCAGGCGTTGATTTATCAGGCTGGTATTTGTTGGATGGTGGAAATAACTTCTTCAGGATACCCGAACACACCTTCATTGACACGAATCAATATGTGTTGTTCTGCAAGGATACCAGCAATTTCATATCATACTATAATTCCGACTATCCCCTATACGGGAATTTTGATTTTTCACTTGCAAAAGCAAGAGATGTAATTACCCTCTTCGACGAGCAATATAATCCGGTAATATCTCTCCGGTACGATGAAGACGAATCATGGCCGGAATCAAAAGAAAAGAAGTTGCTTTCCGTGGCGCTTATCGATACATCCTTATCCATGAATGATGGCAGGAACTGGCGAACAGGTTACAAGATTTACGGGACCCCAGGATACTCAAATATTCCTCCGAAAATTTCAGGGCTTTATCTGAATGAGATTTCAGGAATGAAGCAAACGGATTTTCCCGACAATTTTGGGGAGTATGAAGACTGGATTGAACTGTACAATGGTAGTGAGCACGAGATCAACTTTGGCGGACTGTATTTGACGGACAATCTTGGGGATCTATGTAAGAACCGTGTTCTTCAGAATAATCCGGATAGTACTTCCATTGCGGCTCATGGATATAAGGTGCTTTTTGCAGATGGAGAACCGGAGCAGGGGGTACTGCACCTGAACTTCAAGATCAGTGCAGACGGTGAAGAACTGGGACTAGTTCAACTGGTGGGTCTCGATACGATCGTCCTCGACCAGCTCGAATTCGGTAGTTTTTCTGCGGGTTTCTCCCTGGGAAGGCGAACAGATGGAGGTATTCCTTGGGAAGATCAGGAATTCACTCCCGGCAGTTCAAATATAGCACAGGCTCTGCGAACCCAGGAGGAAGGACCCCTTTCTGTCTATCCTGTTCCAGCTGACGATTGGCTCTATCTTGATTTGCCACCTACGGTTGAAGGCCAGATGGACATTTATATGTTTGATGTACTCGGGCAGCAGGTATTGACAAATCACTTGAAAGATGTCATACCGGACCAGGTGTTTTCTATGAATGTCTCAGCTCTGCAGGAAGGGACGTATATCCTGATGGTCCGCTGCAGGGATATACAATTTATAAAGCAGATTGTGATCATGCACTAGGATAGCCCTGTGAGGTCTAATACTCATCCCAACTTTTAATGGAAATATCCTCCACCTCCATTTTACATATGGCATAGATAAATGCGGAGGCCAGGCGGGCATTGGTGAGAAGGGGGATATTATAATCCACGGCCCCGCGCCTGATGCTGTAGTCATTGGAGAGTTCGTGGGATGAAAGATCCTTAGGGATGTTCACCACCAGGTCGATTTCTTTTGCTTTCAGATACTCCATGACATTGGGTTTCCGGTTCTCGTCCGGCCAGGCCAGATCGATGGAATCAATGCCGTTCAGTTTCAGAAATTCATGGGTTCCGTGTGTCGCAAAGAGATTGAATCCTTTTTCGGTCAACATCCTGCAGGAATTCACCAGCTCCACTTTGGATCGCATATCTCCGGTGGATAGCAGGATATTCTTCTTGGGAATAGTGTAGCCCACCGACAGCATGGCCTTCAGAATAGCCTCATAGTAATTATCTCCAATGCATCCCACCTCACCCGTAGAGGACATATCCACACCAAGTACCGGGTCCGCTTTTTTCAATCTGGAGAAAGAAAATTGCGGAGCCTTGCATCCGATGTAGTCCAGGTCAAAGATAGACTTATGCGGTCTTTCAATGGGCAGCTTCAGCATGATCTTGGTGGCCTGGTCGATCAGGTTTGTTTTAAGGACCTTTGAAACAAAGGGCATGCTCCTGGACGCCCTGAGGTTGCATTCGATGACTTTGATATCATTGTCCTTGGCCAGGAACTGTATGTTGAAAGGTCCTGAAATCTCAAGGGCTTCTGCCAGCTGCCTGGCTATTTTTTTAATTCTGCGCACCGTTTCAAAATAGATCTTCTGGGGCGGGAAAATCATGGTGGCATCACCCGAATGAACCCCCGCAAACTCTACATGTTCGGAGATCGCGTAGGAAAAAAGCTCCCCATCCCGTGCTACTGCATCAATCTCAATTTCCTTTGCCTGAACGATGAATTCCGAGACCACCACCGGATACTGTTTGGATACCTTTGCTGCCAGGGTTAGAAAGCCAACCAGCTCTTCGCTGTTGGATACCACATTCATGGCTGCCCCGGAAAGCACATAGGAGGGTCTGACCAGCAGAGGAAATCCAACCTCCTCCACAAAGGCATTGATTTCATCCATACTGCTCAGTTCCTTCCAGCGCGGTTGATCAATCCCCAGCTCGTCGAGCATCATGGAAAACTTGTGCCTGTTTTCTGCACGGTCGATGTTTGCAGGGGAAGTACCCAGGATATGGACATCCTGTTCGTATAAACGCATGGCCAGATTGTTGGGTATCTGTCCGCCCATGGACACGATCACTCCCTTGGGCATTTCCAGATCATAAATATCCATGACCCGTTCGAAGGAGAGTTCGTCGAAATAGAGCCGGTCGCAAACATCGTAATCGGTGGAAACGGTTTCAGGGTTGTAATTGATCATAATGGACCGGTACCCCTCTTCATTCACTGTTTTCAATGCGTTTACACTGCACCAGTCAAACTCCACGCTGGATCCGATGCGATAGGCTCCTGAACCCAGAACCACCACGGAACGCTGGTCGGTCAGGAACTCAATATCATGTTCATTCCCGCTGTAGGTAAGATAGAGATAGTTGGTCTGCGCGGGATATTCGGCTGCCAGGGTATCGATCTGCTTCACACTGGGCAGGATCCGCCGTTTCTTTCTGTGTTCACGGACCTTCAGCAGATTCCTGGTCACATCTCCCTCCATCACCAGCCGGGCCACCTGGAAATCACTGAATCCTGCTTTCTTGGCCTGCAACAACAGTTCATCATCCAGGGAATTCAGAGAATCTACCTTCAGGAGTTGCTCCTTCAGATCATATATATTCCTGAGCTTTACCAGGAACCATCGGTCAATCCTGGTTAATTCGTGGATCCGGTCTATTGAATATCCCTCTTCGAAGGCTTTTTCAATTACCAGGATCCGCATGTCGGTGGGTTCGGCAAGCTCCTTGTCGATGTCCTGGAT
>CAYRLP010000049.1:0-10158 GCA_964424935.1 uncultured Bacteroides sp. | reverse complement strand
GAACGTCCCCTTATAGGAATCGTTCTTCCTGATTCCGGTGCTGTTTCATATCCCGGGAGCCGCTTCCGCAGGAGATCCCATTCGGCATCCAGGTCATAGCCCGGCTCAGGAACGGCCGTATCCCAGATCTTCCGGTACTGTTCCAGCTCCTGCTGCCTGGCAGGATCTGTCCGGAGCTCCTCCCGGAATGCAGCAAGTTCGCCCGGCGTCATCTCGCCTGAAAGGAACCGGCTTGCCCGGTGGATGAAATCTCTATGTGCCTCCTGCTTCGTCATATTCATTTGTTACACACATCTGACCGCTCTTACCCCTATGGATCCCCTTCCTTTATTTAATTCAAAGTTAACAGCATTAACCACCACAGAACCATCAGGTATTTTCCAAGCTGTTCCCGGAGGATTTTAAGGGCCTTCGACATCTGGTTTTCAACCGTTTTCACCGAAAGATCCAGCTGCGATGCGATCTCACTGTACCGCAGTCCTTCAAACCGGTTCAATTTAAAGATCTCCCTGCACCGTTCCGGCAGGGCTTCAATGGCTCCCCTGATCTGTGCTTCCAGTTCCATGGCTTCCATCCGACTTTCTGCATCCCATGTTTCGGCCTCCTCGGGAACCTCTTCATCGGAGAACTTTTTTCGGTCCCGGATCACGTTCAGGCTCCGGTTGTTCACCGATGTAAAAAGATAAGATTTCAGGGAAGCAGAAGTATCAATCTCGTTCCTTTTCTCCCAGAGATTTATAAAGACCTGGTGCACCACTTCCCTGGCATCATCCTCATTTCCCAGGATTCTCCTGGAGAATGCCATCAACGGGGTAAAATAGGTTTTGAAGAGCTCCTCAAAGGCCCGTTGACCCATCCCCCGCCCGGTTTCCAGTCTCCTTTCATCGGTCATTGGAACTAAATATATAGAAATCTCCGCTGTGATTTAACCAATTTATTCAACAGTTGTTATACCTGAAATAACCGGCCCATGATGAAAAACGCCTTATTCGTACTTTTATTCCTGGTTCCTCTCAGAGGTAGCGGGACCATACAGGAGGACAATCTCTCCAGGACATTTAGCTTTGAAATGGACTTTTCCTATCCCGGCGACCCTGTTTTCATATATGACCACCTCACAGGCGATATCAGTGAGTGGTGGGACCATTCGTCCTCTGAAAAGCCATATAAACTGTTTATCGAAGCCCGGCCGGGAGGAGGTTTCTACGAAATCTTCAACGAGACCGGGGACGGGGCCAAACATGCCACGGTGATTTATGCTGAACGGGGTAAAATGCTGCGAATGGAGGGTCCCCTGGGCTTATCCGGACAGGCAATTACACTGGTCTGCACCTATACGCTTGCATCCGCTGGCAGGGACAGCACCCGTGTGACTCTTCAGGTCAACGGCGCCGGTGATTTTACGCTGGAGACACCCGGGATCGTCCGGCAGGTCTGGGAGCATTTCCTCTGGGAGCAGTTCAATCCCTACATCATGGAGCAATATCAGAACCGCTGAACGGCTTACTCAACACGGAAGAGCAGACGCTTCTCCAGAAATCGCCCGTTCCTGTCTGTCCCCCTGATCAGGACCTCATACTCGCCTTTCAAATCGGAGGTCCGGAACGATATGTGCTGATCCGTCCCGGAAGATAGGACAAGCTCCGGATTCCAGTAAAGGGTATTCCTTACATCCGGCAGCCTGGGGTCCCGGATCCCCTGCATGATTGAATCTGTTCGCGGAAGATCCAGCATCTGATAGTCCACCAGCAATCCGGAAGAGGGAAGATCGATATAGCCCAGATCGTTGTTTTTTGAAATCAGACTGATGATCCCTCCGAAGGTGACATTTCCACGGATGTAAGGTGCATTGACGATTTCAAGTCGGTCAATCAGCCTCGGGGAGACCGCCAGAACAGCTTCCACATCGAAAATGGCCACTCCGTCGATCATAAGCAGGGGAGGATAAACAGCCAGATCGGGATGTTGCCCGAGCATCACAAGACGCCGGACCCCCCGGTTTCGTCTCACCGTTACCTGGGGGACTACCTCCACAAAGTATTCTTCCAGATTTGGGAGACGGATGAAATCATCAAATTTTATGGTAATAGCGGGATGACCGTAGAAGAACATGTCTTCTGAAACATGTTGTTCAGGAGCCGGTTCCCGCTCCGGAAAGTATTGCTGTGAAACCTGCGCATTCACCGACATTTCAGTGATTACGGGGGTCAGTGAATCATTCAGCAATACCGGGTAGGAAGGCAGGTCCAGCCGGTCCTGGCTGAAATCCCGGTCGATCAGCAATTCAAGATCTTTATGATCCGAATGATAGGAGGAAACAAACAGTTCCCGTTTTCCCCTGTAGTCCGGCAAGGAGAAATAGAACCTGCCCGCGGAATCCGAATAATTACAGAAAAAATCTTTGTCTTCGCCCAGGACCGATACATAGACCGTGGCATAAGGAGCAGGAGATCCGCCGGAATTCACCACCTGCCCGGTGAGCGACAGCCCCTGGAACTCAGGCAACATCTCTGCCTTACCCCCTGAAACCGTTGTACATGCATCCCGGTAATAGGACTGGTTTCCGTGAAGCCCGGTCCGGGTCACACTGACGGACAGGTCCGCAGGGACCTGTTCCACATTCCATTTCAGTGACAGTTCAACCTCTTCACGGATCCCGTACCGATTCTTTGCCAGGCTGCATTCCAGCACATCGTTTCCATAGGGGTTCCCCGTATCCATCAACTCCCAGGGAGCTTTTGATTCCCATCCGGTCGAATCAACCGGAAGGACCTCTTCACTGAAGGGATCATAAATCCGGACCGAGGTATAGGCATAAGCTTCCGGCTCGCAATTCCGCATCCACCGTGTATAGGCTTTCAGGTAATAGGTGCCCGAGGAGAGCCCTTCCGGGATGGTCAGGGAGCCTGCAGCTCCAAAGGTATCAATCGGTACCTTGCCTGCGGCCAGGGTGGTTCCGTTGGGCTGGATCAACTCCACATAAAGTACCCGGCTCCACTCCCCGGCAGGTTCTGCATCCGGGGTTCTGTATAGCGCCCGGTACCGTATGGGTTCACCGGTGATGTAATGTCCCCTGTCGGTCAGCACAACCAGTTCCTCCTGCGGAACCTGGGCTTCAAGCAGGAATCCCAGTCCAAGCAAAAGGACGGCATATAGGGTTCTGTATCTCATAGCAAAGAATCTGTTGGCCAAAAATCAGGTGGATCACCGGAGCTCCCCTTCCGGACCCTGCAGTCCAGACACTCCAGAACCGTCTCCCCGGAATGCAGGGTACTGGTTTCAGGATCGGTTGCCCGTGAACAATAGACCGGTAGGTCAGCCGTCATCAGATACCTGAACCGGGGCATTTCGGGATAGGGGTAACAAAAGCGCACATCATATTTCTCCAGGTCTTCCACCTCCTTTATAAAAATCCGCTTTTCGGTCACCCCGGATACTCCGAAAAATCCGAGTACCTTTTCATTCTCATCATCCACATTATGAATATTACTCGGGGTAAGAGATGGCAGGCGGTCGTATAATCCGCTCTGCGTCTGAGCGTTTTTCTTCAGCTCATCCCAATAGCGGAAGGAAGCCTCGTCCATGGCATGCTGCCTGACCAGCAGGCTGTATCCGTAGCTCAACCGCTGGGTCTCATTGGAAACATAATGAAGCGGCATGTAGGTGTAGCTGGTACTTGTCAGATTGGCTGCATCCAGGGTATAAATAGCATTCACATGTTCCGTAATCCAGCACTGGCGATCGTCCAGGCTATCAGGAAGCGGCTTGAGGACCCGGTCAAACGAGTATATAAACCCTTCATAGTCGGGATTGTGAAATTCATAGGTTTCCACTAGTTCCCAGCGCATAAATTCGGAAGAATCCGGATCTACCTGGAAGTCGATGTAAAAGCGGATCCCCTCGATGGACACTTCCGGATCCGCGGTGGGATGGGTTTCCCTTTCGTAGTAGATACGGTCGATAGCCGTGGGTAGATGCGGACGGGAATATTCCGATTGATAAACGGTTCCCCCGGAAGTGATTACACGGAGCATGTAGGGATCTCCGGCGCGGATAAATCCCTCCGGGATCATGGTGCTGTAATATCCCGGCGTCGATTCCGGGAACGAAACCAGGTCACCCCCCTGGTTTTCCAGCTCCACCAGGCAGCCCGGTTCTGGAATAAACTCTGGATAAAGCAGGCCGTCCGACCGGGAGATCTGGATGGTCTGGGTCCCGGGCAGATTAGTCAGTGCGGCATTAATGACCAGGGTACCGGTATATACCTCGTCCGAGCCCGGGTAATATCTTTCAATGCAACCCGATAAAAGCAGAAGGGAGAGCAGATAACCCCTTCCCCTATAGACTTTCATAGTTGCCCAGTTTGACATTCCATGAGATTGTAAATATGGGTACCCCGATCACAGAGAAGGAGTATCCCTTGATAAAATATTCCTCGGGGACGAAATAGATGCTCTGCGGATTGTTCCTCCCCAGCACGTTGTAAACATTCAGGCTCCACGAAGAGTGCATGAACTTATCCGCTTTCAGGTTTCCCTCTATATTCAGACTTAGGTCGATCCGGAAATAATCCGGGATCCTGAACTGGTTCCTGGCAAAGTAATCTATGTATGCCACATTGTTGATATAGTAGAGGGAGGTAGGATAAGTTACAGGTCGCCCTGACATATAAACCAGGTTGGAACTAAGTGAAAACCTGCGATTCAGGCTGTAGTTCGCAACCACATTCAGTACGTGCGGCCGGTCAAAATTCGAAGGGTAGGGATCGCCGTGGTTGATGGATTCAGACTCATTATCCCCCTTTACCAGCATTTCCGACCTGGAATAGGTGTAGCTGATCCAGCCGTCGAGCCGTCCCGTGGTCTTCTGCAGCATCAATTCCACACCGTAAGCGTTTTGCAATCCTTGCAACACCACGGTCTCCGTCAGGGGTGAGCTGATAAAATCAGCTCCATCTTTGTATTCCACGATATCTTTGGAATACTTGTAATAGAGTTCCACCGACGAAGAGAGTCCTATTTCCGGGAAGATATGGTATACGCCACCCGTTATCTGGTAACTGGACTGCGGATCTATGTGGTAGTCCGATAGTTTCCATTGATCGGTCGGGGAAATGGTAACGGTATTGCTCAGCATAAAGAGGTACTGCCGCATCTGGTTAAAGGAGAGTTTGAATGAGGTGTTGGGACCTGCTTTCATATTCACTGCGGTGCGAAACTCGGGCCCGGAGTGAAAGGCAACGGGCTCGAAATCTCCGAAAGCCAGTGAATCCACGATGGTACTCTCCGATTTAGGTTTTCCTTCCTCATAGAGCATGACCTTTTTCGGCCCGACCATGGAATACAGGCTGTATCTCACCCCGGCATACAGGGTAAGCCAGCTGTTGATATCAAAGTTATCACTGATAAAGAATCCTCCTTCCAGGGCCTGCTCAAATCCCAGGTCCACATCGGTCCGGATCGAAGCTTCCCCGTATGGTTCAACGGACCCCCGGTTGAGCCGGTAAAGAATCAGATTGGCCCCGAAATCAACCCGGTGTTTCAGCGAGGGGATCCATTCGAATTCGCTCAGCAGCTCATTGTGATTTAACATGTATTCATGGGTATAGGCCCTGGATACTTCTGACTGGTCCGTATTTGTAAATCGGTAAAAGGACGAGGTGCCAGTGAGCTTGGAACTGAGTGCAGGGGAGATATGTTTTTCCCAGCTGAGGGAACCACCCTGGTTGGCATACTCATAATTACTGAGGGTGCTGTACCTGAATTTATCGAAACTCTGGTAGTAAAATGCATTGATAACATGTTTCTCATTGGGCTGGAAATTGAGCGATCCCGCCAGATCATAAAAAAAGGCATCGCTGTCCCGGATCAGGGGATCTTCCATCCGGTTCAGAATCCAGTCCGAATATGAGGAACGGCCGCTGATCAGATAGGAGGAATGATCTTTGCGTATGGGCCCTTCCAGGGTAGTATGTGCCGAAACGGGACTGATCCCCGCGTGGGCTGTAAATGATTTGTTGTTGCCTTTACGGGTTCCGATATTGAAGACCGACGAAAGCCGGCCCCCGTAATTCACGGGTACGTTCCCCTTGAAGATGGAAAAGTCCCGGATCATATCCGAGTTAAAGGCCGAGAAGAACCCGAAAAGGTGGGAGGTATTATATACAGGCAGACGGTTGATGTAAAAAATGTTCTGGTCCACATTGCCTCCCCTCACATTCACTCCTACGGAAGCTTCCCCGGCGCTGGTTATCCCGGGCAGTAACTTGGAGATCTTGATCACATCCCGTTCCCCCATGAATACTGGAACCTGTTTCAGGGAATTCATGCTGAAGCGCTCGACTCCGATATCCGTGGTGTTGATCTCCCGGTACTGTTCCCCCATGATCTGAACCTCATCCAGGGCAATAACCGCTGGTCGCATTTCCACCCGGAATTCTCCGTCCGAGTGAACCTGCATGGTCACATCCACACTCTCCATCCCGATAAAACTGAAGCGAACGGCATGACTGCCCGGAGTAAGTGCCATGCTGACATTCCCGTTCTGATCCGACACGGCTCCTTTCCCCGTTCCCAGGTCCACCATGGTCGCACCAAAAACCGGTTCCCCACTCTCCAGGTTGACCAGTTTACCTTTAACCCGGGCCACCCCTCTTGCAAGAGAGGCTCCCCGTTCACCCACCTCGATGGTCCGGACCATTCGCTCCGGCCGGGTTCCAGAAAGGTAGAGATCCCCCCTGACCCCCATGTAGGCATCACCCTCTCCCGTTTCCCCGAAGGTCCCGGTCGTCGAGGTGATCCCGGGGAGGTTCATGCTAATGCGCTTCTCAGGCAGAATGATGATACGGTCCGGCCCGACCCGGTTAAAGTGAAGGCCGGTCCCCTTCAGCACCTCGTAGAGGGCATCATCGGCGCCTACCGAATCCGCTTTCAATGAGAATGTACTTTCTTCAAACCACCTGGAATCGTAGTAGATTTTCAGGCTGGTCTGTGCCTCCATCTGCTCCACAAAGCGGTCAAACCCCTCCCCGGTGATCCGAATATTCACGATATCCGTTTCCTCCTGGGCCGAAAGGACAGCACAAAGAGATAAGAACGGGATCAAAAGGATGCTACGAATCTTCATGAACGAGTGCATTACAGTATTCCATCAAATGTCGAATTTGCACATCGGAACCCCGATTCACCTTCACCTTCGACTGCCGCATGAATTGCTTGATTGTTTTCTGGATCTCCGGATCGAATATCTTCACAAAGGCCCGGTTATTCCGGTAGGGGTAAAACCGTCCGTCCACCACCAGGAAGGACTCCTTGACCGGATCGGTGAAATAATAGCTCTGTTCCCCCGAAGTAAGATTAAGCTGGTATTTCTTGCTCCACCTGTAGACGCAGGTGATGGGACCGTCCCATACCAGCTGGTAAAAACCCGGGATTCCGCCCGGCCCTTCCAGCTTGACAAACCGTTGATGTTCAAAGGCAAAAGATTCCACCCATTCGTTCCGAAGGACCAGGCTGGAACTGGCCCCGTACAGGTCCTTAAAATCCAGAATTAATTTCTGGTTGAAAATATCGTACCGAAGCAGCTGATCCCTGAATTGTTTCTCATGAACGGTAATGGCAGCCATGCGGGATTCGGGAAAGAAGAAGGGGTCTCCCAGGTACTGCCTGTAGGGGTAAAAATACTTCTCTCCGTTCACCAGATCGGCGTCATGGCCGTATTTTCGTTCAAATTCGGCCAGGTATTCAATGATGGAAGCTTGTTGGGCGTACAGTCCGGGGATCCACAAAAAGGCCACCAGCATGGTAATTGTCAAGGGTTTTCTCATGCTCTGTCAAAGGCGCCAAATTACTTAAAAAAAGATACATCTACCAGAAATCCGGCATTATATGCGTACTGTTCTTGTACTCCCTGCAATCCACGCATGATTTATTCATCCGTATAATGGGGAGACCACTCGCCCTGGGTCTGGTAAAATACATGGGCCTTGGATGATAGTAATACCTTCCTCCTACTCTCCAAAGCGAGCCCGGAGGAAGTTCCCTCGGATAACAGTGGTTTAACCAGGGACTCAGATCCAGTCCATCGGGTTTAATGGCAAATGCACGTTTTTCCACCATGCCCGCCATGGAAAAAAATCCCAGTACGACCTCGTTTTCATCATTCACATTCCGGATATTGGACTTCAGCAAAGCAGGTTGACGGTCAAAGAGTGAGCCCTGTTCCTGGGAGGTTTTACCCATTTCGTTCCAGTAGAAGAAGGCCTCCTCCCCCAGGGAATATTGCTTTACAAGCAGACTGTATTTATGGTGGAGCTTCTGCTCCTGCTCATCGTTGGGCACAAAGGAGAAGGGCTTTTTGATATAGTATCCAAAATCAAGGTTTTTTAGTGACATGCTGTGGATCTGGAACAGTTCATTGGTAATGTAGCAGATGGTGTAGATAAAGGAATCAGGCACCGGATTTATCACGTAACCCGGATCCAGATAAAAGTATTCCAAATCCACACTGTTATGATATTCATAGGTCTCGGTCAATTCCCAGCGGATATACTCATAGTCTTTCTTATCATAGGTAAAATCACAATAGAACCTGATTCCGCTGATGGAATCACTCTTAGAGGCAAAACTGTTAGTCTCTACCTCGTAGTACAGAGAATCGATGTCCGGGACAGGTCTGAGCTTATCGAAAGCCGATTCATATTCCTTTCCGTCGGGGGTAATCACATGAAGCATGTAGGAACTTCCGGTTTGCAGGAAGGATTCATCCAGGATCGCCTTATAATAGCCCGGCTCAGATTCAGAGAATACCATAAACTCCCCATCTTCCCGGATCACTTCTGCCAGACTACCTGAAACTGGATCAAAGGAAGGATAAGTCATTACAGCTGACCTTGAGATTTCAATGACCTGCTCACCTGCCTTATTGGTCAGGTGGGCATTAATGACCAGGGTCCCTGTCCTCAGATCATCCTCCTCGGGATAATAGCGATCCACACAAGCCCTTAACAGGCTTATTACGACCGCTAAAGCCACGATAAAGATTGCCCGGTACATCAGTAAGCACGAGCCATTGGTCAGGCTATATAAATTTAGTCGATTTTTCGTATATAATTACCAGAAATCAGGTTTGATGTGGGTACTGTTCTTATATGCCCGGCAGTCCACACAATGCTTATTCACCTCGGCAAATGAAGACTCTCCATCCTTCCAGGCCCTGGCAAAGTATATGGGTAGGTCCTCCTTGGTCAGAAATCCCGCAGGTCCCCTCTGTACTGGGAAACAATACCATTCGTAGGGGCTCAGGTCCAGCCCTTCGGGCTTTACGGCAAAGGCACGCTTTTGAACCATGCCGGCCATGCTGAAGAAACCCAGGACCTCTTCACTCTCATCATTCACATTCCGGATATTGGATTCCAGGAGAGCCGGTTGCTTATCAAACAGAAAACCCTGTTCCTGGGAGGTTTTTTTCAGTTCATTCCAGTAATGGAATGCCTCCTCACCCAGAGAATACTGTTTCACGAGCAGACTGTACTTATGATGCAGCTTCTGCTCCTGCTGAATGTTGGGGACAAAGGTGAAGGGTTTCTTGATGTAGGTCCCGAAATCGAGATATCCCAGCGACATGCTGTGAATGGTTGAAAGTTCATTCGTGATATAACAATCCCTGTAGTTGCTTGTATCGGGCAGCTCCTTCATCTTAAAATCCACATCCAGGATGAAACCTTCCATATCGGGATTGTGGAACTCGTAGGTCTCCGTGAGGTCCCATCGTATGTATTCAAAGGCCTCATTGTCATAGGTAAAGTCCAGATAAAACCGGATCCCGCTAAGACTATCTGTTTCAGAGGCATAGCTGTTGTGCTCTACCAGGTAATACAGCGAATCGATGGCCGGAACAGGACGCAGCCTGTCAAATACGGATTCATACTCGTTCCCGTCGGGAGTAATTACATGAAGCATGTAGTTCTCGCCGGTTGCCAGAAATGTTTCATCCAGGGATGCCTTATAATAACCCGGTTTAAATTCTGAAAAGACCCGGAACTCCCCGTCCTCCCGGATCAGCTCGGCCAGGCTTCCTGAGACCGGGTCAAATGATGGCTCGGTCAATCCCACGGACCTTGAAATCTCAATCACCTGTTCCCCGGGTTGATCAGTAAGA
>CAYRLP010000048.1:0-10184 GCA_964424935.1 uncultured Bacteroides sp. | reverse complement strand
GTATGGTACTCGGACAACTTCTGGTTCATCAGGATGTTCTGGATAAGGGTAAGCAAACGGTTGGCCACATATTTGTAAAAGGGCATCCCCCCCCTGAGGGCTCCTTTCCCCAGGATCCTGGAGGCCAGCACCACCTCGTATACCTGGTTGGCAATGAGATAACACATGGAGTGGATCAATCCGGGGGTGTACTGGTAATCGGGATGAAGCATCACCACAATATCCGAATCCAGTTCCAGCGCCCGGTTATAACAACTTTTCTGATTGCCACCGTATCCCAGGTTCTTCTCGTGTCTGATAATGTGTTCTATTCCCAGTTCTTTGGCCACTTTCAGGGTCTGGTCGCTGCTGGAATCGTCCACCATGATCACCGTATCCACGATATCAAACGGGATCTCCCAGTAAGTCTTTTCCAGGGTTTTCTCTGCATTGTATGCCGGCAGGACTACGGTGATCCGTTTGTTCTCAATCATTTTTTTAAGTTTCCGGTCATAGATAATAACTCACTCCCACATTCCATTTGAAACCCGGCCAGGGATCGATATTACTCTGGATACCCTGGGTCGCCTGGAAAAAGAGTGCAGCGGGGATGTTTCTTACGGAAAGTGAAAGTGTAGGCGAAATAAACAGTCCATCATTGTTCCCATTGTAATTAATGTAAAAGAGCATCACATTGCAGGAAAACAACACGCTTGTCCCCAGCCGAATATCAGACCGGTTATAGGTCAGCGCGGTGAAATGACCGCTCAGGCTTCCCGGTTCCTGCCCGTTATCACTCCAGTATTCCAGCGCAAGCGAGGAAAGCGGAGAAAAAAAGTACGTTCCGGTCAGGGAAAACGCAAAATACCTTTCCGCCTTCAGGACTTCTTCCCCGTTGATTTCAAATCCGGAGCAGAAGGTGCTGAAATTGGCCCCCGCCATCAGTTCAAATTTCGGTCTGGCCACGATGCGGTAATGGAACCAGTTGTCAATGAACCAGGGCTTCATCTCGAGGCTGTAAAATAGCGCCGGGTCCCAGCTGAACCTGCCCTTTTTCACGCTGGCTGTAGCTGCAACAGCCGGTTTGTCCAGTGAGAATGCCGGTATGGGGGCTATGCCGTTGCTGTGGAAGCTTAATGTTAAGCTGGTCTCGAGCTCGTTCTTTGGTTTAAATTCAGTATTCTGAGAAAAACCAGGAAACGGGATGCAAATCAGGATCAGGAGGAGTGAAATTCTCATGGGGCTATGTTCTGTAAAACTTGATGGTCCGTCGGAATAAAGATACAGAAAGCGGAAAACTAGTGGCTCATGGCAAGGTACATCCCGCCGAAATATGGTATCAGCCAGATCAGCCAGACCAGCAAACTGAACCTGTGAAACCTGGCACGCATGGATTCCAGGGACTTCCGGATGACCACGGTGGCCCAGATGGCATGACCCAGCATCAACCACAGTGCGATCTGCCCTGTCAGGGTATGTGGGTCAAGAATATTGAATCTCCCTTCAGCCATTTTATGCATGGCCAGGGTGCCTGCCATATCAAATGAAAAGCCGATCCAGAATGTGACCACATGCCAGGGTTTAAGCATACGGGCAATTCGTTCTGCCCAGATTCCCGTGGAGTAAAAGACCAGAGCCAGGGAAATCAGGATGGTTGATAATATCATCATCTGCTTTTAGTTTGGGATCCAAATGTAATGTAAAAAAAGAAAGCGGAGCCAGTTATAAAATGTGAACCCATAAATCTTGACCTCATTCGTGATATGAAATATGTTCCGGACCAGGAAGTGCGGGAGATATTATCATTATATTCGAAGAGGATAGAAAAACTAAAGATCAGTCATGAAGAAAATAACATTTCAGGCAGTTGTCAAAGCGAACATGAAAATGCTGATGACCCTGTCACTGGTCATCTCCGTATCTTCGGTATGGGCACAGGATCCTCAGATGGATGATTTTATCGACGACCTGATGAGTAAAATGACACTGGAAGAAAAACTGGGCCAGCTCAATTTATCATCGGGAAACACGGGAGCCGTCCTGGGTGGTGGCAGTGGTTTGACGGAACAGATAAAAAAAGGTGAGATAGGTGCAACGGGCGGTTTTACCTTTGACGCAATAAAAAGTACACAGGAAGCAGCTCAGGAATCGAGACTTAAGATTCCTGTACTCATCGGTGTGGATGTTATTCACGGTTTCCATACCGTATTTCCCATTCCACTTGGCCTGTCTTGTACCTGGGATACCGGCCTGATTGAAAAAAGTGCACGAATAGCCGCAAAAGAAGCCAGTGCCTCGGGTATTTGTTGGACCTATTCCCCGATGGTCGATATTGCAAGGGACCCGCGTTGGGGAAGGGTGGCGGAAGGTGCAGGTGAGGACCCCTGGTTGGGATCCAGAGTAGCCGAAGCCATGGTACGTGGATACCAGGGGACCGATCTTTCGGCGGATAATACCATTATGGCGTGTGTAAAACACTTCGCCTTATATGGAGCAGCCGAAGCCGGGCGCGATTACAATACTGTGGACATGAGCCACCTAAACATGTTCAATTATTACCTGCCTCCCTATAAAGCTGCATTCGATCAGGGAGCTGCAAGTGGCATGTCCTCTTTTAATGTCATTGATGGAATTCCGGCCACCGGAAATAGATGGCTCCTGACCGACTTGTTGCGTAATCGCTGGGGATTTGATGGTTTTGTTGTTACGGACTACACTTCAATCAATGAAATGACCAACCACGGACTGGGTGATTTGAAAGCTGTTTCGGCTCTTGCATTGAATGCCGGAATCGATATGGATATGCAGGGACTGGGATTTATTGGAACTCTGAAAGAATCGCTCGATGAAGGTGCGGTGACGATGGAACAGATCGATCAGGCCTGCCGAAGAGTGCTGGAAGCAAAATACAAACTTGGATTATTTGAAGATCCGTACAACTACCTCGATGAGAAACGATCGAAAGATGAAGTACTAACCGCCGAAAATCTAAAGGCCGCACGCGAGATCGCGGCGCATTCCATGGTTCTTTTGAAAAACACTCCTATGCCGGGGCAGGAGAATAAGGTGCTGCCATTGAAAAAAGAAGGGAAGATTGCCGTGGTCGGCCCGTTGGCCGATACAAAAACAGATATGCTGGGATGCTGGGTGACGGTTCGGGATCAGGAATCCATTGTTTCGGTGGCACAGGGAATTAAAAATGTAGGTGGCGAATCAGTTGAGGTGTTAACCGCTAAAGGAGCCAACATAACGGACGATCCATATCTTAGAAAGGAACTGGAATCGCCGTTTGCAGCTTTTATGGGAGGCGTCATGGAAAAAGAAACCAGGACTCCTGAAGAAATGATCGAGGAAGCATTGCAGCTTTCAGCAGGTGCTGATGTAATTGTGGCAGTGCTGGGCGAGTCGGCAGCCATGTCGGGGGAAGCATCCAGCCGGGCAGACATTGGCATTCCGGAAAGCCAGAAAAAACTGTTGCAGGCATTGATTGAAACCGGTAAACCGGTAGTGCTGGTTCTCATCAATGGCCGGCCTTTAACATTAACCTGGGAAAATGAACATGTACCGGCCATTCTGGAGGCCTGGGCACCGGGAACTGAAGCCGGGAATGCAATTGGAGATGTGCTTTTTGGTGATTACGACCCTGCAGGAAAACTGACCATGACCTTCCCCCGGGATGTGGGTCAGATACCTATCTACTATAACCACCTGAATACGGGACGTCCAATGGATGCAAACAACAAGTTTACATCGAAATACCTCGACATGCCAAACGAACCGCTTTATCCTTTCGGCTACGGACTGAGCTATACCACCTTCGAACTTGGCGATATCTCACTGAACAAGAACGAGTTGGTTGGCAACGAGACCCTGAAGGCCAGGGTAAGGATTAAGAATACCGGCGATCGTGCAGGTGAGGAAGTGATTCAGCTTTATATCGGCGATCCGGTGGCCAGCATTTCCCGACCGGTGAAAGAATTGAAGAATTATAAGAAAATTATGCTGCAAGCGGGCGAGACCCGGGAGGTTAGTTTTGATATCACCACCGATGATCTGAAATTCTATAATTCTGAATTGAATTACGACTGGGAGCCAGGAGTATTCAGACTATACATTGGTACATCTTCGGCCGATGTAAGAGAAGCCGAAGTGAACTGGTCCAAATAAAAAAAATGAAGAAGAGTATCATCATTGAGGTCAGGGATCTTGTTAAAAGCTATTCTGGTATTCCGGCAGTGAATGAAATATCCTTTGATGTCCGTGAAGGGGAGATATTCGGTATGGTAGGGCCCAACGGTGCAGGAAAGACAACCACTATCGAGTGTATAGAAGGTTTGCGACATCCCGATACGGGTCTGGTGAAGGTACTGGGAATGAATCCAAGGCGAAACGGCTTTGCACTGAGAGAAAAAATTGGCATACAATTACAGGAGTCAGCACTTCCCGACCGGATCAAAGTAGGGGAAGCTATGGAAATGTTTGCTTCTTTCTATCCAAAAACAGTGGATGGGAATGATCTTTTGGAGCAGCTGGGATTGAATGAAAAGAAAAATACGGTCTTTACTAAGCTTTCAGGAGGGCAAAAACAACGGTTATTTATTGCGCTTGCATTGATCAATGATCCTGAGGTAGTATTCCTCGATGAATTGACCACAGGTCTCGATCCCAAAGCACGCAGATCCATCTGGGATCTGGTGCTGGGCATCCGGGACCGGGGCAAGACCGTATTTCTCACAACTCATTTCATGGAGGAGGCTGAACGGCTGTGTAACAGGGTGGCGATCATGGATCAGGCTAAGATCGTGGCTTTGGATACACCCTCAAATCTGATCAGTTCGTTGGACTCAGAGTACAGGGTGGTGTTCAATGTGAAGGAGCCCCTGGATACCACCAGGTTTCAGAAGATCCCGGCTGTGTCACGAATCGAACAGGTGGATGAACAGGTAACTATCTCTGGGAAAGAAGAGGGTCTTCTCAGTGGAATAGTCAATGTTCTTGAAGCGGGTAAAATCCAATTTAAAAGCCTCAGGACGGAACAGCCAACACTGGAAGATGTATTTCTAACAATGACAGGAAAACAGATGCAAGAATCATGAGGATAATATCCGTTATCTGGAAAATGAGTGTCATTGAGACCAAACTGTTCCTACGGGAACCCATGGCAGCATTTTTTACACTTGCCTTTCCACTGATGATGTTATTCCTGTTTGGCTCGATCTATGGGAATGAACCAGAGGAACTGTTTGGCGGCAGGGGGACTATGGACGTATCTGTTCCTGCATATATGGCAATGATCATCAGTACTGTAGGTCTTCTTTCAATAGCCATCCACGTGACCTCATACCGGGAAAAAGGAATCCTCCGTCGTTTCAGGTCAACTCCCCTTCGTCCATATGTGATCCTGCTGGATACGGTCCTGGTGAATTTTGCTATGACTTTGCTTGGAACCGGAATCTTGATCATTGCTGCTAAACTCATATATAACCTTCAGTTTGAAGGGAATGCCGGATTATTCCTTCTTGCATTCATTCTCTCTTCCTTAAGCTTCTTTTCACTGGGATTTGTGATTGCAAGTGTGGCCTCTACTGCACGTGTTGCCCAGGTTGCCGGTATGGTGATCTTTTATCCAATGCTCTTCCTTTCAGGTGCAGCTATTCCAATTGAGATTATGCCGGAGACAATTAAGAAAGTGGCCAACTATCTCCCACTTACCTATGTTGTTGACATCCTGCAGGGAATGTGGTTCGGCGAACCCATTTCCGGTCATCTGACCGAAGTGCTCGTTTTGACTGGTACCCTCATTACCGGTGTTCTCATCTCAGCGTTGACTTTCCGGTGGGAGTAATATGGATTTATTCATAACAGAATAAGCCAACTTGATTCATTTTAATATCGGTAGGCAGCTTTTTTAAGTGAAGTCACATCCTTGATGGGATTGGGTGGATCCAGCTGGGCTGCGAGAAACTTATAGATCTTTACCCGGATTTCGTTGGCTATTTCCGTGTCCATCCTGTTAAAGGAGTGACCTCCGGGGACCTCCTGGAAGATTTCGTATTCGAATTTTTTGTTCTCAGCTTTGAGGGCCTGGATCAGGTGCTCCACTTCCAGCACGTTCACATCCGCGTCGTTGGTATTGGTATGAATGAGCAGGGGTGTGTCCCCCATCTTATGTGCATTCCAGGCAGGAGAACGGCGCCGGTATTCTTCCACGTTCTCATAGGCGGTCTGACCGATATGGTATTCCGCCGAATAGAGATCGCGGTACGCCTGGGTCTTATACCCCATGCGTGCAACCAAATCGCTTACAGGAACCCCTGCATAGGCCACCTGATATGCTTCCGGATGGTCAAAGATATTCATCAGGGCAATCAATCCCCCGTGGCTCCATCCCATGATCCCCACCCGTTTGGAGTCCACAAAGCTGAACTGTCCGATCATGTAATCGCGGCTGGCTTTCACATCCTCCGTTTCCAGTCCACCATAGTCGATCTTCTCGTAAAAAGCCTTTCCATAACCTGTACTTCCTCTGTATTCCGGGGCCACAATCACATAGCCCTGAGTAACCAGTTCGCGGACAATATGCGCATAGTAAGTGGTGAAATCCGCATGCACACCTCCATGTGGCAATACGATGAGGGGATATTTCCTGGCGGGATCGAGATTTTTGGGAATGATTGTGTAGGTCCAGAATTTTACCGGATTCCCCGCTCCCTGTGCGGTGGGATTTTCCTCTTTCCACATTGGCGGACCGTAAATATAGACCTTATCCACCCAGGCCACATCCTCCAGCTTCTGAGTCCAGAGCACATCATCGATCATCTTCTCCAGTACATTAAAATTGTGCTCCATCGCGCCGATCTTTTTATCCAGCGATTCTATCTGCTTCTGCAACTCCTCCACCGACTGGGACCGAAGCGCCGGGGCAATTAGTGTTGAAAGCAGCATGGTCATCAAAACAGGTATTATTCTTTTCATTTCAGATACTTTTTAATTCCGGTAGTTAACCTTTCAAATTAATAAAAATTCCAGAAGAAACTGATAAACAGAATAGGTGAGCCAATTATAAACAGGATGATCTTTTATCACTTTTTTAGTTGTCTGCATACAAGGACACCTGCCTGAAAACGCGTAACAGGTTGCCTCCCCATATTTTCTGAATGTCCTCCTGGCTGTATCCCCTGTTGAACAGTTCCCTGGTGACGTTCATTATCTGACTGGCGTCCCGGCAATCCAAAAGCCCTCCTCCCCCGTCGAAATCGCTGCCTATTCCCACATGATCAATACCAACCAGGTTAACGACATAATCGATATGATCGACAAGGACAGAAACTGTGGTAGGCCATTCATAAGACAGGTATGGACCAACAAAACACACCTGCAGGACACCCCCGTTCAAAGCAAGTGCTTCCAGCATATCGTCGGACAGGTTCCTTGGATGATCACGTAAAGACCGGACAGCTGAATGTGATGCTATCACAGGTGTATTTGTGACAGAAAGAATGTCAAAAAAGCTATTATCTGATACATGCGAAACATCTATCATGATCCCCAGGCGGTTCATTTCCTCCACCACCAACTTCCCAAAATCGCTCAGGCCTGTATCCTCAGTGGCGTCAGGATCGGTGGATGACGCACATATGGCATTATTATACAACTGGCAGAATGTGATGTACCGGACCCCTTTATCATAATATTCCTGCAGCATTGCCAGTGAATCACCTATGGCATGCCCATTTTCAATGGCGAGATAAATGGTCGCGAGGTCATCCTTTTCATTATCGTAAGCATCCTGGAAGGTTCTACCTAACCTGGCCACATCATTGCAATCTGCCACAACATCAATTAAATGGTCAACCAGGTTCTTTGCAGTGTCGATTGCGAAGGCAAACCCTTCATTGTCAAGCGGTCCCTGGTCAATGAATGCGACAAGGAATATTGCATCAAGCCCCCCGCTTTTCATCTTTTCAAGGTCCACCTGGTTATTAAATCCAAGGCTTTCATCATTTCCATGAAAATCAAATCCTTCCCTGTTGAACCAGGAATAGGGTGTATCGACATGTGTATCCAGGGTAAGAACACTCTGGTGTATCGTTTCGGCATCGACAACAGGAGATTCATTCTCGGGATCGACCTCAGGAAATTCATTTCCCTCGCTCTCAGGATTACAGGAGTGTAGGAATAAAAGAGCAATTCCAAGCAAAAAAATTGTTCTCAGATTCATCTCTTCGCTATATAATTAAGGTTTAGGATTATTAACAGTAACAAGTTAAGCATCAATGCAATTACTGTCAATAAAGATCATGAATTTCTAAGAACATGATGGAATGATATAATCCTGCAGTAAATGGATGGGGGTCATCCACTGTTCACCGTCACCGGGGGTGAAATAATTGGTAAAGACAACAACAAGTTCCAGTTCGGGAAGGATCATGATCCACTGTCCCCGATATCCCATGGCTGTGTACATCCCGAAATCAGATACCCAGAACTGGTACCCATATTCCTGGACACCCACATTGTGCTGTGCATGGATATGAGAGGTTCCGGAGGTTTCCACCCATTTCTCCGGGATCAGTTGCTGGTTTTCCCATTTGCCATTGTTCAAGTAAAGGTAGCCGAAACGCGCCATGTCCCTTGAGGATAACTGCAATTGGCCATATCCTATGGCGTGTCCGTCCGGATCAAGACTCCAAATATAATCCTTGATACCTATGGGGGTCAGGATATGTTCCAGGGCAAAACTGTCCAGCCGTACACCGGTCTGTTTCTGGACGATCACGGAAAGCAGGTCCGAAAGGCGGGAATTATAGTCCTGCATCGAACCCGGGGCATATTCCATGGGCCTGTCCAGAATGAATTTGACATGGTCGTCCGATCGCCTCCACTGGTAAAAAGCATTCCCGGGATCATCGTAGGCGAGGTCCAGCTCGTTCCAGTCAAGCCCCGCGCTCATGGTCAGCAGGTGCTCGATGGTGATTTCCTGTTTCTCTGCCGTCAGGTTATCGATTTCATATTCGCTGAAATACTGGAGTATCTTTTCATCCACTCCGGTGATGTAACCTTCATCAACGGCGATCCCCACACAGGCCGAGGTGAAACTTTTAGTACAGGAATGGATCACATGCAGCACTGTTCCTCCTGCATACTCGGAATCGTAATACTCACCGACAATATATCCATCCTTCACAACCATCACCCCGTCGATAGGATATCCCTGATCCACCAGCTCCTTAATCCGGTAACCCATGTTGTTCAGTAGATCCGGATCCATGCCCACTTCTGAGGGTGCACATTCCCGCCAGGCATCCGTGGGGAAATATTCCTCTTGGTATGTTCCTGATTTTATGAACCCAATATCAGGTCGGGTTAATTCTTCCTGTTTATGGCACGCAGCCAGAATCAATACCAGGCAAAGCAAAAACCAGAATCGGGACAGTATGTTGGGCATGGGAACAGGTTTGCAATCTACAAGTTACAGCACGGAGGGATATGAGTCAAATAAGCAGTTCTTTATTTGTTAGGTATCCAATATAATTCTTTGCCCCCTGCTAACCGGGGTAATCGGGAGTGACTTATTTCACTGACACTCAGGATCAACGGCATGCATATCAATATGTAATTTACTACCTTACGGCTTATATTTATATGTATGAAGTTCCTTATAGACCTGCTGCAAAGAAGCGTTCCCCAGATCCTGGGGATCTACCTGGGTGCCGGCTGGGCCATTATCGAGTTTATGGACTGGCTGATAAATCAATTTTCAATTTCACCCCATCTGCCAATATTTGTCTTGCTGATACTGGTATCAATGATCCCGACGGTGATTATGATCGCCTACTTCCATTTCCGGATGCGCTCTTCTCAGTTGGATTTGCTCAGCTTATCTCAGGCCAAATCTGTAGGAGAATTTCACCAGGAAAACATTGGTCGGCTTGCCTTCAGTGTACATCAGCTTTATATTCTCCCAGGCATCGAAGCTGCCATCCCTCATATAATGGTTCCTGGTCTGGGACCATACCAGGTAGGCGGTGGAGCCGGGAAGGAATTCCCACCTGACCACCAGGTTCGATAACCATTCATTTACTGAAAAGTCAGGATTCCCAAAGCTGTAATCCGTGTTTATATCCGTGTTTTCATCAATCAGGTAGGTGTTCCCGTCAAGGCTTATCTGGTCCTCCGTATAGACATGGAACCGGTCCTTGTAT
>CAYRLP010000047.1:4040-10238 GCA_964424935.1 uncultured Bacteroides sp. | reverse complement strand
GTCCTACGGTGGTGAACAATGTGGAGACACTGGCAAATCTGCCAGGAATAGTGACTCATGGCCCCGGATGGTTCAGGGGCATCGGGACACCCGGATGTCCGGGAACGAAGATTTTCAGCATTTCCGGCCGTCTGCCCCTGGCCGGCCTTGTGGAAGTGCCCATGGGGACTTCCTTTGATACCATTGTGAACAGGATTATGGGTGGAGTGGACCAGGGAAGGAAGCTGAAGGCCATACACGTGGGCGGACCTTCAGGATGTATGATTCCACCCGGTTCCATGGGAACAGGGGTGACCTATGAAGACCTGAAGGAGCAGGGATTTCTCATGGGTTCAGGAGGTATTATCGTGATCGATGATCAAACCTGTGTGGTCAGTACCGTTCGTTATTTCATGGAGTATTTAAACAAACAGAGCTGCGGGAAATGTATTCCCTGCAGGGAAGGTACCAGGCGGATGGCTGAGATCCTGCAGGAAATCACCATGAAACCTGCCGATGGGGAGGAAAGGTCCACCCTGGAAAGATTCAGGGAAGTGATGCAGATGGAAACCCTGGCAGAAGTGATGAAGGATACCTCCCTTTGCAGCCTGGGGCAGAATGCTGCCAACCCGGTGGTTAGCACCCTGAAGTACTTCAAAGCGTAATACGAGGAACACGTTTTCGACCGGCATTGTCCCTCCAATTCATGTACCGGGCTCCGTATATTTTAAGTTAGAGATTATGGGAATCAGACTGGAAGTAAATGGAAGGAGCATCGAAGCCGAGAAAGGGGAAACCATTCTCTCCGCCCTGAACAGACACGGTATACAGGTCCCTACCATCTGCAGCATGAAGGGCCTGTCCCCCTCCGGGGCCTGTCGAATGTGTGTGGTGGAGGTGGAAGGCAGGGAAAACCTGGTTCCTTCCTGTTCCTTTCCCGTCGAGGAAACCATGAAGATCAGGACCCACTCCCCCAGGGTATTGAGAGCCCGGAAAATCAATGTGGAACTGTTGCTTTCCAGCCATCCCGATGATTGCCTTTATTGTGAACAGAACGGCTCCTGTGAACTGCAGAACCTTGCTGAAGATATGAATATCCGGGAAAGGCGTATTCCCGGGAAACGAACGGTTCAGAAAGTGGACCGGTCAAGTCCTGCCATAGTCAGGGATCCCTCCAAGTGCATCCTTTGCGGCCGGTGCGTCCGGGTTTGCGAAGAACTTATGCATACGTCGACCCTGGATTTTGCACATCGGGGAAGTCAATTGAAAATATCCACGATGATGGACCTGCCCCTGAATGATTCAAATTGTACCTCCTGCGGGCAATGTCTGATGTATTGTCCGACCGGAGCCCTGATCGAGCAGATTGTTTTCCCGGAGCTGGAACCCCATATACATGATCCCGGTAAACTGGTCGTTGCACAGTACAGCCCGGCTGTTGCTGTTTCCGTGGGTGAAATGCTTGGATTTAAACCGGGAACGGATCTGAGCGGGATCATCCATACCGTTCTGCGCAGGGTGGGATTCGATTTTGTTTTTGAAAGTTCCTTCGGAGCTGAACGGATGATTATGGAACAGGCCCGATTATTGCAGGAGCGAATGGAGAAGGGTCATGAACTTCCATTGATCACCAGCTCCTGTCCGGCCTGGATCCATTATGCCGAACAATATTATCCGGATTTGCATGCACATCTTTCACCTCTTAAATCCCCCCAGCAAATAACGGGGGAACTGATCCGGGATTGGTTTACAAAAGAGGAAGAAAAGAGGGGGAAAACCATGATCTCGGTTCTGATCTCCTCCTGTACGGCTGCCAAAACCGAAGCAGGCAGAATGCATTCGGCCCGTACCGGTGCACCTGTAATCGATATGGTACTGACTACCCGTGAGCTGGCCAGAATGATCCGGCTCAGCGGACTGGATCTGGATATGCTCGCAGCGGAGCCATCCGATGCCCCCTTCCAGGCCACGGATGAAGCCGGAGTGCTTACTGGTGTGGCCGGAGGGGAAGCAGAGGCCACAGCAAGGGCCATCTACGCTCAAAGGGTTGGATCCGCAATGCCTTCTTCGAAATTAAACAGGTTCCGTATGCATAAACCATATCGGGAGGTGAGTTTGAGGACGGGTGAAACTGTTGTCAGGATGGGGATCGTGAGTGGTCTTGCCAACGCAGTCAAATTGATTGATGAGCTCATAACGGGTAAGAAGGAGCTGGACTATCTGGAGGTGATGGCCTGCCCGGATGGATGTGTCAATGGAGGGGGACAGCCCATCCCTGGGAGGGAAGCCCTGATCAGGGCACGAAGCAAAGCGGTTCTTGACCTTTACTAAGCACTGAAAGCTTATTCCTGCTGGTCTGACGCCTATCTTGTGAATTTTTGGTAGTGATTGTGATTTAGTTAACAATATTTTCGTAGTATTGTAAGGAGGAATCAATTTCTTATGACCTTACCGGAACGAACGGTTGAACGCTTGAGTGAGTACCGCAGGTCCCTGCTGCAATGCCTGGAGGAAGGAAAAACCCATATTTTTTCCCATGAACTGGCAGAGCTTCATCACAATACAGCCGTACAGGTTCGCCGGGATATCATGTTCATAGGTTACACCAGCATGCAACGGAAAGGGTATGATGTGAGGGAGCTGGTCGATGTGATCGGAGACATTCTTGATTCGGAGAAAGGCCTGAATGTGGCTGTGGTTGGGATTGGCAACCTGGGCAGGGCGGTTACCACTTACTTTGTGGGGAAGCGCTCCAAGCTAAACATCATCGCCACCTTCGATGTGGACACAAACAAAATAGACCGGGTGATTTCAGGGGTAAAATGCTATCCCCTGAGCAGGCTGAAAGAGATTGTTGAGACCTATCGTATCTCCATCGCCATCATGACCGTCCCGGCGGATGCAGCCAGAGAAGTGACCGCCCAGCTGGTGGATGCAGGCATCAAGGGACTGATGAATTTCACCACGGTGCCACTGAATGTGCCGGATGATGTTTACCTGGATGAGTATGACATGATCACCTCACTCGAAAAGGTGGCTTACTTCGTCAAAGGCTCCCGGAAATAATGGAACAGCGCATCGGTGCAGTACTCATCCTCGTCGGTGAAGGTGGTGACATACAGCGGATTAATGCTATAATTTCCGAACATGCCCCGATCATCCTGGGGAGGCAGGGGATACCGCTCAGGGAACGTTCAATCAATGTAATTTCGCTTGTTCTGGAAGGGGATACGGATCGGATAGGGTCCCTTACCGGAAAACTTGGCAGGTTGCCGGGTGTCAGGGTAAAATCCTTGCTGGCCGGATAAATGTTAAAAACCACTCATTATATGTTAAAACCGGCCTGAAATAAAACAAATCTGGAATTTATTGGTTTATATAGCTGAAAAGTAATTGTTGGGGTGCAAGGCAAGTTGCGAATCTTTTGAGGGTTTTAGGAAGAAAAGCAACTTGCCTTATTTTTTCTATTCCTGTTATTGGGCAGTGTTCTAAGACACGCCCTATCTGGCGAAGACAAAAATCTGCTTTGTTATCTTTGAATCTGTTAACTGATTCGAATGATCAATCGCCAGCTGATTAGGCCTGAAAGTATTGTTGTTGTAGGAGCTTCCAATAATGTCTCCAAACCCGGAGGAAAATTATTTCAGAACATTCGTACGGGATCTTTTCAGGGTTCCCTCTACGCCCTGAATCCTAAAGAGAACGTAATTCAGGGTTTGCCATCCTACAGGGAGCTCAGGGACCTTCCTTCCGCAGACCTGGCATTTCTGGCTGTACCCTCTTCGATCTGCACCCCGCTGGTAAAGGAACTGGCAGAGACCAAGGGTACCCGTGCGTTTGTGATTGTATCGGCGGGATTCAGCGAGGAGAATGAGCAGGGGGCGGAGATTGAAAAAGAGATTGTTGAGATTTGCAGGAAGCATAAGGCGGCCCTGATCGGCCCTAATTGTATTGGTGTTATCACACCGTCATACCAGGGTGTTTTTACGCTGCCCGTTCCGGCCCGGGATCCGAAGGGTTGTGATTTTATATCCGGTAGCGGTGCCACGGCCGTTTTCATCATGGAATCCGGACTTCAGAAGGGGCTTCGCTTTAACCACGTATTTTCGGTGGGGAATTCGGCTCAGCTGGGTGTGGAGGATGTACTTCAGTATCTGGATGAAACGCATAATCCGGCAGAGTCATCCCTTGTGAAAATGCTCTATTTTGAGACCATCAAAGATCCGCAACGTCTGCTGAAACATGCCACATCGCTGATCGGGAAGGGTTGTCGGATAGCGGCCATCAAGGCGGGGACCACAGAAGCAGGAAGCCGGGCCGCATCTTCACATACCGGGGCCATGGCCAGTTCGGATATGGCCGTGGATGCGCTTTTCCGAAAGGCGGGCATTGTCCGGTGCTACGGAAGGGAAGAACTGACCACGGTTGCCTCGGTGATGCTCCATCCGCCTTTGAAGGGCGGGAACCTGGCTATTATTACACATGCCGGAGGACCGGCAGTCATGTTAACCGATCAGCTTGTCAAGGGAGCCATGGATGTGCCCAAACTGGAAGGTCCCAAGGTGGATGAACTGTTAACGCATCTTTATCCGGGTTCTTCCGCATCCAATCCCATCGACATGCTGGCTACCGGCACTGCAGAACAACTTGGGAAATGCATCGATTACTGCGAGCATCATTTCAGGGAGATTGACGGCATGGTGGTCATATTCGGAACACCCGGCCTCTTTCCCGTGTTTGATGTGTATGAGCTGCTTTATAAGAAGATGCAGACCTGTAAGAAACCCATCTTCCCGGTATTACCCTCCCTGACTACAGCGGCCAGGGAGGTCGAAACCTTTCTTTCCTACGGAGCCATCAATTTTCCCGATGAGGTTCAGCTGGGGAGGGCCCTGACAGCAGTATATGGAACGGAACCACCGGAAACGAATGTTCCGGAAGCCGTTGGCATGGATAAAACGGCCATTTATGACCTGGTCAGCAAGGCCGGAGAGGGCTTTCTGGCTCCACAGGCGATCCAGCAGATCCTGGATACGGCTGGCATCCCAAGGGTGACCGAGGTGGTGGCGAAAGACATCACATCCCTGGAGCTGCAGGCGCATCTTACGGATTTCCCCTTGCGATGAAAGTATTGGGTCCGGTGCATAAATCGGATGTGGGAGGGGTGGTACTAGGAATAGACAACGACATTGACCTGATGGAACATTTCCAGCGCATGCTGAAGATTAAAGGAGCCACCGGGGTATTGCTGCAGCCCATGCTCGAAGGCATTGAACTGTTTGTGGGGGCCAAGTATGAGGCAGGCTACGGGCACCTGATACTTTGCGGACTAGGGGGCATCTATGTGGAAGCCATGCAGGACACGGCCTCCGGACTTGCTCCGTTGTCCAGGGCTGAAGCGGGTCGGATGATACGTTCCCTGAAAGGATTTAGAATACTGGAAGGCATGAGGGGGCAACCCGGGATCTCTCTTACGGCATTTGAAGATATCCTGGTAAAACTCTCTGCCCTGCTCGCGGATATGGATCAGATTGCAGAGATGGATTTGAATCCCCTCATGGGCCGGGGGGATCAGCTGTATGTTGTGGACTCGAGAATCCGTATTGAAACGCCCCGCAAGAACGGAGCAGAAACCAAAGAACCATGAAGTCAACTCCCATACCGTCAGAAGTAGTAAATGAGGTGATCGATGCCTTTGGCATCCATCCGGCCGGAAAGGCGACCATCAGAGAACTGGTAAAGATTGTCAATGATATTGAAAAAATCACCGGGGAGGAGTTCATCCGGATGGAAATGGGCGTGCCGGGACTCGATCCCACCTTTGTGGGTACGGAGGCAGAAATGATTGCCCTGCGAAAGGGGGTCGCTTCCAAGTATCCCAACATCGAGGGCATTGCACCCCTGAAGAAGGAGGCTGCACGATTTATAAAACTTTTCCTGGATGTGGATGTCGAACCGCAGCATTGTGTTCCAACCGTGGGTGCCATGATGGGAGGGATGGCCTCCTTTATGGTCGTGAACCGGTCGGACCACACACGGACCGGCACCCTCTTCCTGGATCCTGGCTTTCCTGTACAGAAACAGCAATGCCTGGTTCTGGGTCACGAGTACGGATCCTTTGACCTCTATGATTTCAGGGGTGAGAAACTGCAGCAAAAAATGGAGGAAGAGATTAAAAAGGGGAAATATTCTTCCATACTCTATTCAAATCCCAACAAC
>CAYRLP010000047.1:0-4030 GCA_964424935.1 uncultured Bacteroides sp. | reverse complement strand
ATTATAAGGAACTCCGCATCATCGGGGAGATTTCCAGGAAATATGATGTAACGGTGATCGAAGACCTTGCCTATTTCGGAATGGATTTCAGGAAGGATTTTTCAACACCCGGTGTACCGCCGTTTCAACCCACCGTGGCGAAGTATACGGACAATTACCTCCTGCTGATTTCCAGTTCCAAGGCCTTCAGTTATGCAGGACAGCGCATCGGGATGATGATTATTGCGCCAGGGCTTTATGAACGGAGGTACCCCGATTTGAAGCGGTATTACACTTCTGATAAATTTGGTCACGCCATGATATACGGGGCACTCTATGCCCTCTCAGCAGGAGCTACACACACGGCCCAGTATGCCCTGGCAGCCATATTTGAGGCGGTCAACAAGGGCACGTACAATTACATCAAGGAGGTTCGGGAGTATGGGGAGAAAGCCCGTATCATGAAGGACCTGTTCCAGAAATATGGATTCAGGATTGTGTACGATATGGATATGGAAGAACCCATAGCCGACGGGTTCTATTTCACCATTTCCTATCCTGGATTTGAAGGCCCGCAACTGGTGGAAAAGCTGCTGTATTACGGGATCAGTGCCATTTCTCTTGGGATCACGGGCAGTACCAGGACCGAGGGATTAAGAGCCTGTGTTTCACAAGTCCGGAGGGATCAGTTTCCGGTATTGGAGGAGCGCCTGAAGAGTTTCAGGGAGCAACACTCCATCCCGGAATAATACTTTTTATCCCTAAAAAAAAGCATACGGGCAAACCTGTCCAAGAACAGGGAGGTAGGTATTTGAGAATTGTTACATTTGAGATTATACTTTAAAATAGCTTGGCATGGCAAAAGCAAAAGGAGCTATAGTGGTTGAGGTGGAGCGATGTAAAGGCTGTCAGGTTTGCATGGTGAACTGTCCGACGGATACCATAGCGATGGCCGAAGAAGTGAACGGGAAAGGATATCATTACGCCTATATGAAAAATCCGGAGAATTGTACAGGTTGTACCAATTGCGCGGTGGTTTGTCCGGATGGAGTGATCACCGTGTACCGGGTTAAACAGCAATAAACGAACTGCATATGAAGGAACTGGCATTAATGAAGGGAAATGAGGCGATTGCCGAAGCAGCAATAAGGGCCGGAGTGGATGGTTATTTCGGATACCCGATAACCCCTCAGTCAGAGGTCATGGAGTATCTGACGCTTCAGAAACCGGAGGAAAGGACCGGCATGGTGATTCTTCAGGCGGAAAGTGAGGTGGCATCCATCAATATGCTGTATGGTGCTGCCGGAACAGGGAAAAAAGTCATGACCTCCTCATCCAGTCCGGGCATCAGCCTGATGCAGGAAGGGATCAGTTACATCGCAGGGGCGGAATTGCCCTGCCTGATTGTCAATGTGGTGCGGGGGGGACCCGGGCTCGGGACCATTCAGCCCTCACAGGCGGACTATTTTCAATCTACAAAAGGAGGGGGACACGGGGATTACCATCTGATCGTACTGGCGCCGGCATCCGTGCAGGAGATGGCAGATTTTGTGAATCTTGCATTCGAACTCGCTTTCAAATACAGGAACCCGGCCCTGATTCTTTCGGACGGATTGATCGGACAGATGATGGAAAAAGTGGAACTGCCTCCGCAGAAGGAGCGGGTTAAAGAATTTGACCAGTCCTGGGTGATCACGGGCAAGAAGGGGAGGGAACGGAACATCATTACTTCCCTGAATCTGGATCCGGACCTGCAGTATGAACATAACCTGAAACTGAAAGCCAAATATGAATCCATGTCGCAGGATGTCATGTTTGAAAAGATAGACTGCGATGATGCGGAATTTCTCTTGGTTGCCTACGGATCCAGTGCACGGATCTGTCAGAAGGTCGTGGAAATGGCAAGGGACCGGGGAAAGAAGGTAGGACTGCTGCGTCCACAAACCCTGTTTCCCTTTCCCAGTGAAGAGATCGCCCGAATGGCCAGAAAGGTGAAAGGGATGCTGTCGGTGGAACTCAGTTCCGGACAGATGGTGGAGGATGTGAAACTGGCAGTAAACGGGAGGGTGCCGGTCCATCACTATGGAATGGTGGGGGGAAAGATCCATTCACCGGATGATGTATTACAAGCATTGGAAGAACACTATATGGGAGGATACTAGATGGAACTCAAAGAAATGGAACTCAAAGAAATGGAACTCAAAGAAATTGTCAGACCCGAAAACCTGGTTTACAGACGTACCCCATTATTAACCGATGCAACCCTTTCCTACTGTCCCGGATGCGGCCATGGTACCATCCACAGGCTGATCATGGAAGTGATCGAGGAGATGGGAATCCAGGAAGAAACCATCGGAATTGCCCCGGTGGGTTGCTCTGTGCTTGCCTATGATTTTATGGATGTGGACTTTTCCCAGGCTGCACATGGCCGTGCTCCTGCATTAGCCACCGGGATCAAGAGGCTCTGGCCCGATAAATTGGTTTTCACCTACCAGGGTGACGGGGACCTGGCGGCCATCGGGACTGCGGAGACCATCCATGCCTGCAACCGGGGAGAGAACTTCACCATATTCTTTGTAAACAATGGCATATACGGGATGACCGGGGGACAAATGGCGCCCACCACCCTGGAAGGGATGAAATCTTCCACCACTCCGTACGGGAGAAACATCCAGGCCATGGGTCCGCCCTACAAGATTACGGAAATGGTTGCTCAGCTGGCAGGGACCTATTACGTCACCCGCCAGGCGGTTCACAAGCCAGGCCCGGTCCGGAAGGCCAAGAAGGCCATCCGCAAGGCACTGGAAGTACAGAAGGAAAAAAAGGGCCTTTCCTTTATAGAATTTGTATCCAATTGTAATTCAGGATGGAAAATGACCCCAAATGATGCAAACCTCTGGATGGAGGAGCACATGTTTCCGTTCTATCCTCTGGGGGATATTAAGGTGGATGGGGAACTGGTTCAAGCTTAGAAGTTAATTGCGAATAGTTATGAAGGAAGAGATCATTATTGCAGGTTTCGGGGGACAGGGAGTCCTCTCCATGGGTAAGATCCTGGCCTATTCCGGGATCATGCAGGACCAGGAGGTAAGCTGGATGCCGTCCTATGGCCCGGAAATGCGCGGGGGGACCGCCAATGTAACCGTGATTCTGAGTGATGACCGGATCAGTTCACCCGTCCTTCAGAGCTACGATACGGCCATTCTGCTGAACCAGCAATCCATGGATAAATTCGAGTCCAAGGTAAAACCGGGGGGGCTCCTGGTCTACGATCCGAACGGGATCACGCGTCATCCGGAGCGGGACGATATACGCATATTCCAGGTGGAAGCCACGGAAGAGGCGGTGCGGTTAAAATCACCGATTACCTTCAACATGGTGGTGCTGGGAGCCTATATTCAGGTGAATCCGATCGTCGACCTGGAACATGTGATCCAGGGTTTGCGTAAATCCCTTCCGCAGAGGCACCATCACCTGATTCCCCAGAATGAGAAGGCGATCCAGAGGGGAATGGAAATTGTCAAAGAGGCCAAACTCAGGGTGTAGTTTTTCCTGGAAGGGTGCAAAGGCAGGTGGGATTCTCCTATAGTTATCTACTTTTCATAGAAATGCATCTCTCTCATGTACTGGTAGGCTTTGTCGGGTACCAGATGGCGCACATCCTTTCCCGCCCTGATTGCCTTACGGATAAAGCTGGAGGAGATCTCTATCAGGGGGGCGTCCATCAGGGTGGCATTAACCAGGTTCCCGGCCTTTTTCAGATCTGTACCCGGACGCGGATAAATAAGCCGGTGGTACTTCTCCACAATCAGGGACGCATGTTTCCATTTATGGAAGGTTCGCAATCCGTCCGCTCCCATGACCAGCTGGAATTCCCGCCGGGGATACTTTTCCTCCAGGTATGTAAGGGTATCAATGGTGTAGGAGGGTGTGGGTAACCTGAACTCGATATCCGAAGCCATGAAGCGGTCGTCATCCTCCACAGCCAGCCGGACCAGGGCCAGCCGGTGGTAGTCTTTCAGAAGGGATTTTTTCTCCTTCAGGGGATTCT
>CAYRLP010000046.1:0-10305 GCA_964424935.1 uncultured Bacteroides sp. | reverse complement strand
GCCTGAGATCGTCTTCGGGGATATCCTCCCCGAAAAGGGCCTGGGAAACCTGCACCGCAATGCCGCTCAGATCCATCTCCCGGAACCCTTCCAGGGTCCTGCGCGGAAGCACGGGAAAGGCCTGCGGCATGTAGAGTCCCCGGTCCGGCGCCAGGCCACGCATCACCGCTTCTTTCAATCCGGTTTTCAGCTCCTTGTTGCTTGTGCTGTAATAGTGCATCTCAGACAATTTTACATCCGGCCTGACTGATCCGGGAGACATAGACTCTGGACTTGATCCGGCGGTCCGTGAAATGGTTCTTCATGACCTCTCCCACGCTGGCGGCCATTTCCTCCCCCCTGCAGAGACTGAACACGGAGGGTCCCGAACCTGAAAGTCCCGTTCCCACCGAACCGGCTTCTAGGGCCGCCTGCTTCAATGCGTCATAATCGGGGAGCTGTCCCGTCCGGTAGGGTTCGGCAAACAGGTCGGTGACCGAACGGCCGATCAGCGGATAGTCGCCCGATGTAAGCCCGGCCACGAGCCCGGCCAGGTTGCCGCACTGCTGAAGGGCCGTAGGCAGGGGAACGGTCGGGGGGATCAGTTTCCTGCTCTCGGCGGTCCGGATCTCCAGGTAGGGATGCACCACCGTGCACCAGAGGTCGTCGGGATAGGGGATGTGCTTGATATCGATGGGGTCGTAGCTCCTTATCAGGGTGATCCCTCCCAGCAGGGCCGGAGCAATGTTATCGGCATGTAAGGACCCGCTGGCCACCATTTCGCCTTCCATGGCATAGGGGATCAGGGCCGCTGGATCGAAGGGGGAGCCCAACAGTTCATTGATGCCGAACACGGCCGCCACACAGCTGGCCGCACTGGATCCCACCCCGCTTCCCGGGGGGATCTTTTGGGTAAGTACCAGGTCGAAGCCTTCCCCGGCATCCAGTTCCCCGAGCAGGGACCGGGCAGCAATGGCGGCCACATTCTTATCCGGATCCGTGGGCAGATTATATTCCGTTTCATTGATCAGGGTCAGCGTTCCCTTTCCGTTCTTACGGATGATCAGCTCATCTCCCGGGGTTTCCAGGGCGAACCCGAGCAGGTCAAATCCGGGTCCCACGTTGGAGACGGTGGCCGGTCCGAATACTTTCAGGCTGTCTTTTGTCATCCGTTTTTCTGCATCTGGTTAAAGGTATCCAGGGTGAACTCGTTCAGCGAACGGATCTTCAAGTCCGCGGCGCCGAAGCGTTTCTGGTCATATTCCGAGGGGTCGGGCATGGCCACCACCTTCATTTTGGCTGCCTTGGCTGCAATTACCCCGTAGAAGGAGTCCTCGAAGACCAGGCAGCGGGTGGGATCCACCTTCAGGAGTTCGGCCGTCTGGATGAATACCTCCGGATGGGGTTTGCCCGGCATGTTCCGGGCTGCCGACACCAGCAGGTCGAAGGCGTCCCTCAGGTGGTGTTTATCTATGACCGCATCGATATGGGCCTGGGAGGAACAGGTGGCCAGGGCCACCGGCAGCTTCAACTGCCTGAACATCCCGATCAGCTTCCGTGCCCCCTTCATCAGGGGCACCTCCACCATAAGCCGGTCGTACTGGTCCATCAGCTCCTGGTGGTCCATTCCGTCCAGCGGGAAGCGGGACGTCCAGTGGGCCATCATCTCCTCGGTCCTGAGTCCCCGCGTCTCCACCAGCAGTTCGTCCGTGAGATCGATCCCCAGCTGTGCAAAGAGGCTCCGCTCGGTGAGCTGCCAGTGCCGCTCCGAATCGATAAGGATCCCGTCCATGTCCAGTATTACCGCTTCGATCATATCTTTATATTTCTATACATTGGCCACCCGTATGACGTCTGCAAAGACCCCTGCGGCGGTCACATCGGCGCCCGCCCCGTAGCCTTTGACAATCAGGGGCAGTTCCCGGTAGCGGTCGGTGGTAATCAGGATAATATTGTTGCTGGCTTCAAGGGGGTACACAGGATGCAAGGGATCCACCTCCACGAGCCCCATTGTTCCCTTTCCATTCTCCAGGGTGGCCAGGTAGCGCCATTTCATCTGCTTTTGTTCCATCTTCAGGCGTTTTTCCTCAAATTCCCCGTCCAGCTTCCGTACCCCTTCCCAGAAGTCCTCCAGGCTGCCTTCAAAGAGCTGCTCCGGCAGGAAGGGGGTGACCTCAATATCCTCTTCTTCCAGCAGGTATCCCGATTCCCTGGCCAGGATCAGGAGTTTGCGTCTTACATCCGTCCCGCTCAGATCGAGCCGCGGATCGGGTTCGGAGTACCCCTCCTCCATGGCCATGCGGATGGCCTGGCTGAAAGAGATCTCCCGGCTCATGGTATTGAAGATGAAATTCAGGGTCCCCGATACCACGGCTTCCAGTTTCAGGATCCGGTCGCCGCTCTTGATCAGGTCATTGAGGGTGCTGATCACGGGAAGACCGGCAGCCACATTGGTCTCAAAGCTGAACTTGACCCCGTTACGGATCGCCAGGTTCTTCAAGTGCCGGTAGTAGGAGAAGGAGGAGCTGGCTGCAATCTTGTTGGCGGTCACCACCGAAACATAGTTTTCAAAGAGCCGTTCGTAGCACATGCCCACGTTTTCATTGGCGGTGCAGTCGATAAACACCGAGTTGCGCAGATTATGCTCGTGGATGGCACCGATCAGCCCGTCCAGATCCGAGGGTTCCCCCTGCTCCAGCCGCTCCAGGTAGGTGGCCGGGTCGATCCCGTCCGGATCGATCACCATTTTCCGGCTGTTGATGATCCCCACCAGGTTCACTTTGAGCTTCAGGTTATCCATCAGTTTCTCCTGCTGTTTTTGCAGCTGGAGCAGCAATTTCTTGCCTACGTTCCCCAGTCCGGCCAGGTAGAGGTGCAGCTCCCGGTATCCCGAAAGGAAGAACCCTTCGTGGATTACATTCAGGGCTTTTTTCAGGCTGTTCTCTTCGATCACCACAGAGATGTTGAGCTCGCTGGAACCCTGGGCCGTGGCGATCACACTGATCCCGTTCCGTCCCAGCGACCGGAACAGGATGGCCGAGATGCCGGGCCGGTGCCGCATGCCTTCCCCCACGATGGCGATAATGGAGAGTTTGTCGATGGATTCGATCTCCATCTCCTTCCGGTGCTTTATCTCGATCTCAAACTCTTCGTTCAGGGCCTGTATGGCACGGGAGCTGTCGGAAGGATCCACCGCAAAGGAGATGGTCATTTCCGAGGAGGCCTGGGTGATCAGGATCACATTGACGTGGTAGCGGGCCAGGGAACTGAATACCCGGGCGGAGGTCCCTGTTTTTCCCACCATGCCACTTCCTTTCACCGTGATCAGGGTTACCTCGTTGATCGAGGAGATCCCCTTGATAATCTCGTTCTCGTCGCAGGTGCTTACCGTGGTGATCAGGGTGCCTGGATGGTCCGCCTGGAAGGTATTCTTGACCCGGATGGGAATGCTTGCCATATAGGCGGGGGTCAGGGTGGGGGAATAGATCACCCGCGCCCCGAAATGGGAGAGTTCCATGGCCTCCTCGTAACTCATGCAGGCCACCCCGTAGGCCTTGGATACGATTTTCGGGTCGGCGGTCATGAACCCGTTCACATCGGTCCATATCTCCAGCACACCGGCCTCGAGGGCAGCTGCCACAATGGCGGCCGTATAATCGGATCCCCCGCGTCCCAGGGTGGTGGTTTCCCCGTGCTCGTCGCTGGCAATAAAACCGGGGATCACGGCCATTTGGTCCATGGATCCGATCCCCTCCCTGATCTGCCGGTTGGTGGGCTCAAATTGTACCGTGGCCTCTCCGAATCGGCTGTCGGTGCGGATCAGCTCCCGGGCGTCCACGAACCGGGCATCGGATACAAAGTGGGCCACTATCGATGCAGAGAGCTGTTCCCCGAAACTGAGCAGCAGGTCCTGTGTTTTGGGGCTCAGGTCGCGCAGCCGGAACACTCCCTCCAGGATTTCCTGAAACTCATCCATCAAACCTGTGATCTCCTTCAGGGACTCCTTCTGCTCCGGTCCGTCCAGCAGTTCCCCGGCCACCTGCAGGTGTCGTTCCCGGATACCGGCTGAGTGCTCCTGCCAGGCCGGATCGCGCCTGCTGGCCAGCCGGGAGGTGGTGATGATCAGGTCGGTTATCCCGCCAAGCGCACTGATGACCACTGCACAAGGCTCCTCTTCCTTCTCCAGGATTTCTTTTACGATCCGTATGCTGTCGGCACTGCCAACGGAGGTACCGCCAAATTTCAGGACTTTCATAGCATAACGTTCAAGGGTGTATCAGGCGCTCATGGTCTCCATATCACGGTCCACTTTCTTGATCAGGCCCTGCAGGACCTTTCCGGGGCCCACTTCGATAAAGGTGGTGGCGCCGTCGGCGATCATCCGCTGAACACTCTGGGTCCAACGCACAGGCGAGGTGAGCTGAGCCACCAGGTTGCTCTTGATGGTACTGGGATCGCTTGAGGGAGATGCGTTTACGTTCTGGTAGACCGGGCAGATGGGAACGGAAAAGGAAGCGGAGCGTATGGCTTCTTCCAGCTCGATCCGGGCCGGTTCCATCAGGGGGGAGTGGAACGCTCCTCCCACGGCCAGCTTCAGGGCCCGTTTGGCACCCAGGGCGGTGAGCTTCTCCACGGCCTGGTCGATGCCCGGGATTGAACCGGAGATGACGATCTGGCCCGGACTGTTGTAGTTGGCAGCCACGACGATCTCCGGGATGCTCTCGCATACTTCTTCCACCTGCCCGTCCTCCATTCCAATGATGGCCGCCATGGTGGACGACTCCAGTTCACAGGCCTTCTGCATGGCCATGGCCCGTTTGAAGACCAGGCGCAGTCCCTCCTCGAAGGTGAGGGCCCGGTTGGCGACCAGCGCCGAGAATTCGCCCAGGGAGTGGCCCGCTACCATATCGGGCGCAAAGTCATCCAGGGTGGCAGCCAGGATCACCGAATGCAGGAAAATAGCCGGCTGGGTCACCCGGGTCTGTTTCAGATCCTCATCGGTCCCTCCAAACATCAGGTCGGTGATCCGGAAACCCAGGATTTCATTGGCCTGTTCGAACAGCTCTCTGGCCCTGCCATTCTGTTCATACAGCTCCTTGCCCATACCGACAATTTGTGCCCCCTGCCCGGGGAATACATATGCTTTCATAGTTCAGTCGTTCGTTAATGGAGTTTTTCCCCGATGAGACCCAGAAACTCCTTGCGTGTTTTATCAGAATTCAGGAAGGCCCCGGTGAAGGCCGAGGTGGTGGTGACCGAGTGCTGTTTCTGCACTCCGCGCATGACCATGCAGAGGTGCAGGGCTTCGATGACCACGGCCACCCCCAGGGGTTTCAGGGTATCCTGTATGCAATCACGGATCTGGACGGTGAGCCGCTCCTGGACTTGCAGCCTGCGGGCATATCCGTCCACGACGCGGGCGATCTTGCTCAGGCCGGTGATCCGCCCGGCGGGGATATAGGCCACATGGGCCTTTCCGATGAAGGGCAGCATGTGGTGTTCACACATGGAGAAAAGCTCGATATCCTTCACAATGACCATTTCGGAATACTCCTCAGTAAACATGGCCGTTCGCAGGATATCGGCCGGATCCGTGCCGTAGCCCTGGGTCAGGAACTGCATGGCTTTTGCCACCCGTTCCGGGGTTTCCTGGAGCCCTTCGCGCCGGTCATTCTCTCCCAGCAGCTTCAGGATTTCTGCATAATGTCTGGTCAGCTTCTCGGTGGTTTCTTCGTTCCACCGTTCGATGCGGTCATAACCTTGTTGGCTTTCACCCAACCCGTTATTGAATACTTCCATGGATACAAAGAAACAAATTATATGCGGAGAATCTGCAAGCTTCTTGTACGAAATCTTCCGGATTCCTTATCTTGCGCTCTATGATTGTTGTTACCGGAGCCGCCGGATTTATAGGCAGTAATATAATCACGGGTCTGAATGAAGCCGGGTACCGGGACCTGGTGCTGGTGGATGATTTTTCCAGGAAGGAGAGGCAGCGGAATTACGAGGGAAAGGAGTACACTGCCCTGGTGGAACGGAACCGGTTCCCGCGCTGGCTGGAAGAGAACCACCGCTGGGTGCAGATCCTGATCCACATGGGGGCCCGTACCGATACCACCGAGTTTGACTGGGAGGTCTTTCGCGAACTGAACCTGGACTACTCAAAGCAGCTCTTCCGCTCCTGTGTGGAGTTTGGCCTGCCCCTTATCTATGCCAGTTCGGCTGCCACCTACGGATTGGGGGAACAGGGATATGTGGATTCACACCAGGTGGTTCCCCAGCTGCAGCCCCTGAATCCCTATGGCCGCAGCAAAAATGAATTTGACCGCTGGGTCCTGGAGCAGGAGCGGACCCCGTTCTTCTGGGCCGGGCTCAAATTCTTCAATGTCTATGGCCCCAACGAATATCATAAAGGACGAATGGCCTCGGTGGTCTACCATGCCTACCGCCAGATCGAGGAAACCGGCGGGATGAAGCTGTTCCGCTCCCACCGTCCCGATTTCGAGGACGGGATGCAGTCCCGCGATTTCATCTATGTGAAGGATGTGGTCCGCGTGATCCGTTTCCTGATGGAGGAGCGTCCCGAAAGCGGACTCTACAATCTGGGAACTGGAAAGGCACGTTCCTTTTCGGACCTGGTCACCTGTACCTTCCGGGCCATGGACAGGGAGCCGGTGATCTCCTTTGTCGATACCCCCGGGGATATCCGGGATACCTACCAGTATTTCACGGAGGCGGAGATGGGCAAACTCCGGAAGGCCGGGTACCGGGAATCGTTCACCCCGCTGGAGGAAGGGGTGCGGGAATATGTCCGTAATTACTTGAATCATAACAACATAAACTAATGGAACTGAACAGGGAAAAAGCGCTGAACAGATTGCACGAACATGTGAAAAACGAAAAGACCGTGGTGCATTGCCTGGCCTCGGAGGCAGTGATGCGCGCCCTGGCCAGGCGGTTGGGCGAGGACGAGGACCGCTGGGGCCTGACCGGGCTGCTGCACGATGTGGATGTGGAGGTGACCAATGCCGATCCCAAGGTGCATGCCCTGAAAGCCGAAGAGCTGATTTCGGATTTCGGGTTTGACGAGGAGATGCTCGATGCCATCCGCATGCATAACGACGAGGCCACCGGCCTACCGCGTTCAACCCGTTTTCAGCATGCCCTGGCGGCCGGGGAGACCATTACCGGGCTCATCTATGCCACCACCCTGGTATACCCGGATAAAAAAATCGAAAGCGTCAAGTACAAATCGGTGCGGAAAAGGATGAAGGAGAAGGCCTTTGCGGCCAGTGTGAAACGCGAGCACATTATGGAGTGCGAGCAGATCGGGATTCCGCTGGATGAATTTATCCAGATCACGGTGGATGCCATGCGCGGCATTGCCGGTGAGATCGGCCTCTGACCCTGCCCGGCCGACTACCCCATCACACTCTTCCGGAAGATTTCCCGGCAGGCCATACCGGCCTCGGGATTTACCGGATCAGCCTGTGGAAGAAGGGGGTAAATCCGTACACATACAGATCGAAGAACTGGTCATCCCATCCTTCTGTCATTTCAATGCGGGGCAGGGCATGGAGCTTTTTGGCATGGCGCCTCAGGATGTTACTGCTCTCGGTGGTAAAGGCGGTTTTGAGCCCGCACTCCTGCGCGATGCGGAATTCCCTGGGACCTGCGGTGGAGGCGATCCCATAGGGATAAGCCAGGTGTTCCACCGGGGTTCCCGTCTTCGATTGGATGAGCTCCATAGCTCCCTGAATTTCAGCCTTCACCTGATCCTCCGGCAGTTCGCTCAGGGCATAGCGGTTCACCGTATGGGAACCCAGGGTTGCCAGGGGATGCCTGTCCAGCTTGCGGACCTGGTCCCAGGAGAGGGCCATCTTCCGGGTTGGTTCCCGCAGCCCGTTTTCATCGGTCCGGAAGATCTTCTTCAGCCGGGGGAGCAGCTCCTCCTGACTGCTCTGCATGATATACCTCCGGATCTTCCAGAACGCCTCCTTTTTTTCCTCCGAAGTGGAGGTTTTATATATATAGGTGTTCTCCCCCTCTTCAAACATCACCTCTTCCTGCTGCATCACCAGGTCCTCCAGAAGATACCACCATAGCACGATGGTATGGTCGGGAAACCCGGTGGTCAGGAAGAGGGAGAAAGGTGCTTCGTATTTCTCGAAGACCGGAAGCGCCTCGGTAAGGTTGTCCGCGTACCCGTCATCAAATGTGAAGACCACAAAACGCCCGGCCCTTTTCCGGGATTGGATCCGGGCATGGCACTCATCCAGGGAGACCACGTCAATCTTCCGGGAGATAAAATAATCCAGTGTGGTTTCAAGGTACTCAGGACTTACCTGCAGGTCTTGCGTGAAGGGGCGGTTGACACTGCTTCCCACCCGGTGAAAGGTGAGTACATGACCGATCCCGGAGTAGAAGGGTTTAAAGAGTTTGTAGAGTCTGCTTTTATAGATCAGATCCGCCTTGTTCATCCCCAAAAATAGTTGATTTTATGGAATTGCACCGCCTTTCAGCTTACTGGGACTGGTTGCTGTGGATCACCTGGTGGCCCAGCAGCCGGTCATACCTGGAGCCCGGGGGACGGTGGTAGAAAAGGATCAGGTACTCGTTTCCGGTCTCGGAATGGCTCCCCTCGATCTTGGTCATATCGAACTGTTCATGCATGGCCGGCAGGAAAAGGTAGCGGTAATTGTAGACCCCCTGTTTCAGCAGCAGGCTGAGCCTGTAGGCCTGTTCCTCCTCGTCGTACTCCATGCGGTTCAGATCGTCGAACTGCCAGTTGGTCAGTGCCCCGGCCACATAGACCGACCCTTCCAGGGGCAGGGGCATCTCCAGGCGGAAATGCACAAAAACGTAATCGGCATCTATGGCCGGATCCCGGCTTCCTTCGGCTTCCACGGCATAGCGGCCATTGATGTCCTCCTGGGAGAAGTAGTTATTCGGCGACCGGGGCTTGTCGGGTTTCAGCTCGAAATGAAAATAGGGGTCCACAAATTCAATCCGGCTTACATAGTAAGTGGGGATCCGTGTATTCTTGGTATCGAAAAAGCGGAATTCGTTTCCCCCGGGAAATATGTTCTCCTCCTGGTAATCATAGATCAGTTCGCCGGGATTGACCATAAAGGGCTGCAGTCTCTCGATCCCCAGGTCCCACAGGCCGTTCTGGTAGATGTACGCACTGGTTTCACTGAAGGGATCATCGATGGTTACCCCGCTGTGGTTCACCGTAAAATCCACTTCCTGGCAGCAGGCCTTATACTGGTTGAGGACCGGGATATGGGCGCTGCCCTCGATATGGACCCGTCCTTCGGTCACCATAAAGCGCCTGGTAAATACCACATCATCGGGATTCCCGTCCCTGTACACCAGCAGCAGGTAGTTCCCCGAAAGCAGAAAGCGGATATCCTCGTTGGGGATCTGCAAACGGTAATGAAGGTAAGAGGTGTAAGTGTTGAAGGAAGGGGTGTAGCTGCGGATCTCATTTTCGGGGTACCCTTCCAGGTACTCCTGCTCGGTCAGGTCGGAAGGGGTCCAGTCGGCATTACAGAGGATCAGCCGGTACATAAAGGTGGGCTGATCGGTGGACAAATCGTCGAACTCCAGCACCAGGGGCACGTCGCCCATGAGCCGGACTACCGGGTAACTCAGGGGCCAGCCCTCACGGTACAGCTGAATGGTGCTCACTGTATGATCCAGCACCATCTCACGCACTTCCCCGTGGTCGTCCGAGTAGGGTTCCTGACCAAGCGCAGGCATAAAATTGACCTGTATCAATATTAAATATGTTATGAGAACGGGGCCTATTTTCATAATATCGCACTCTGTACCTGCTCCCGGGGAGTTATTCAAAAAGCATGCCGATGAATATTATATAACCTTCTTTGCGGGTAGGTAAATTTAATTATTTTTATAGATCATTTAATAGATATTTATTCTGTTACTAACTAATCCATGGCTGAGGTAATCAAGATTAAAAAGGGTCTGGACATCAAGATGAAAGGTCAGGCCGAGAAAATCTATGTGAAAGCCCCCAGGGCAAAGACGTATGCAATCAAACCGGTCGACTGGCACGGCCTGACTCCCAAAATCATCCCCAAGCTCTGTGACGAGGTGAAAGTGGGAACCCCCATCTTCTACGACAAGTACTTCCCGGAAGTGAAATTCTGCTCCCCGGTGAGCGGGATCCTTTCCTCCATCAACCGGGGGGAACGCAGAAGGATCGTCGAGGTGGTTGTGGAGGATGATGGCAATGATACCCATGAAACCTTTGCCAAGGGCGATCCGGCCGGGATGACCCGGGACCAGATTGTGGAGAAC
>CAYRLP010000045.1:0-10372 GCA_964424935.1 uncultured Bacteroides sp. | reverse complement strand
ATGGAATTGGACGCAATGAGGCAGATGTACGGAACAATCCCAATTATACCTTTCCCACGACCCGTGGCAATGCGGAGAAAATCAGGGCCCTGCCAGGAATTGTCAGCGTGGAACCAGTGAGCTTATTTACGGAGGGGGAGTACAAAAGGAACATTTTTCCTCACGACGAACGGTATCCCTGGAACCTGGAATTCTTCGGACCCCTGACCATTCCCAAGAAAGGGACCAGCGTGGCGCTCAACATGGAGACCCTGCCCCTGTACAGGCGGATTATTGAAGCCTATGAAGACAACTACCTGGAGATTCGGGACGGCCAGATATATATGAACGGGGAAGCTGCATCCAGCTATACCTTCCGGATGGACTACTATTTTATGATGGGTGATAACCGGCATAATTCGGCCGATTCCAGGTACTGGGGTTTTGTTCCGGAGGACCATATCATCGGAAAACCACGGCTGATCTGGCTCAGTGTGGATAAAGAGTACGGAGGGATCCGATGGAACAGGATGTTCCGGATCGTCAGGGCCAGCAGGTAGATCCCATCTTTTGATTTTCCCGGCACTCTATAACGGCCCCATTAACTATTATGCCAGGCTGATCCGGCAGCAGGAACTTCTTCTGGAACAGTATGACAGCTATTCCAAACAAACCTACAGGAACCGCTGTATGATCCTGGGACCCAACGGGGTGATCACCCTCTCCATACCTGTCAAGAGAAGGAAGGGGGTCAAAAATGCAGTCAGGGATATCCGGATCGACTACGATACAAACTGGAACAGGATCCACTGGCGAAGCCTGGTGGCCTCCTACGCTTCCTCGCCCTATTTTGAATATCTGGCTGATGAGATTCGTCCCATCTATGAACGCAGCTATACATTCCTGATTGATCTGAACCGGTTACTGATTGAACACATGCTCGGATTCATGGGCCTGAAAATCCCGGTTCACCTTACAGAAGCATTTGAACCCATCGTATCGGAAACGGACCCCCGTCATTTCATCCACCCCAAAACGGACCAGGCGGCAGCAGATCCCGGTTTTGTTCCTGTTAAATATCACCAGGTCTTTTCCGACCGCCTGGGCTTCCAGCCCAATCTGAGTATACTGGATCTGGTTTTCAATACCGGACCGGAAACGCTATCCTACCTCCGGCGTTGCCTTAAAACTTAAATCCCATGGTAAGCATCAGGTTGTTGCCGTTGATCTCGTTTAAGGAGACTTCATTGTACCCGGGAGCATAGGCGTACATTCCATAAACCTCATTCCAGTTGGAATGGGTATAACTCATATCCATCAGGAACCTGCCGGTCCGTACTCCAAATCCGCCTGAAAGGATCCAGGCCTCAGCGTTATTCCTGGTATCTGTAAAAGGACTCATCAGGTACCGGGCCCCTCCCCGCAGATAAAGCATTCCGAAACGGAGCTCCGCCCCTGCACTCAGATTATGGGTGGCCACGAAATCCTGGCGAATACGGTCGTTTTCTTCAAGGAATTTATAGTCATAGGCATCCATTCTGGCACCGGAGTAATCCACGTATTCGTAACCGGCCGAAACAGTAGCCAGTTTAAACAGGATCAATGATGCATTGGCATTTACCCTGAACGGCGTTTGCAGTCTGTAATCATAAATCCCGTTGGGCGATCCTTCGGAGGTATCAGGGATTCCTGACCCGCTGTCAAAATAGGAATTCATATCGGTATATTTCTCATCGGTCAGCCTGTAGAAGGTGGGCAGCTGGAAGGAGGCACCGATACGAAGCAACTGCATGGGCCTGAGGATCATGCCGAAGCGGCCCGTAATCCCCCATCCCCTGGTGCTGTTGAATTCCCTGAACCGGAAACTGTCAAAGTCGATCACATGGTTATCATCATCAGTTTCGGTGTGATAGATATCCTCATAGAAACGGACCGAGTGAAATCCCAGGGTAGCTCCGAAATAAAGCAGGTTGCTGAGATTGAAGGCCCCCGACAGGGAATACTCCCCGATGTAACCGGACTGAACGGATGAACGGTAAAGTTGCTGTCCGTATCCGTCCAGCTGCATGTCGTGCCAGTAGATCCCCGCACTCTCATCATATGGCATCAGGTAGGTGTCAAAAGCCAGTTGCTCATAGTAGGGACTCAGATTATCCGGATCTGCATTGGCATGCCAGGTAAAATCGTCAAGCAAGGAACTGTACTCGTTTCTTCCCCGAATGATGGTGCTGTTGTTGAAATTAACCAGGGTATTGTACCCCACGGCAAATGCAGCTCCCACAATCCCCCTACTCTGGTCCCTGGTCATGGCATTGACCATACCCAAACTTCCCAGGCTGAATCGTAACTGGGAGTCATCTGCAAGGGAACCCTGGAAATCAGAACTGGTATTGACCCAGTAAAAGGAAGGGGAAAAAGAGAATTCGGAGGAACGATAAAGACCTAGTCCGGCCGGATTTGTCACCACCGAAGTAAAATCACTGCCCAGCGCACCGATGGCTCCCCCCTGGGCCGCAAATCTTGCTGTACCGAAGGGATTGTACTGGGAAAACCGGAGTGCCTGCATCTCATTCTGAGCGTTCACCGCTAGGATGGAGCCCATAAGAAACACGGCTATAAATGATAACTTTTTCATAGCAACATATGTTTTTGATTTGTTGGAAACCAGGATCCCGTAAAGGATCCTGGGCATGCGTGACAGTTTAGCGTCTCGAACTGGAAGACCTGGAGCTTCCTCCTGAACTCCGGCTTACAGACCCCCCTGAACTCCGGCTGACCGATCCCCCTGAGCTCCGGCTGACCGATCCGCTGGAACGGCTGACCGATCCGCTGGAACGGCTGACAGAGCCCGAGCTGCGGCTGACTGATCCACTGGAACGGCTCGGGCTGCTGTATGATCTGCTGACGGAACTGCTCGGACGGGAAAAGGTGCTGCTGCTCCGGCTTGAGCTGCTTGGACGGCTGTAAGTGGTACTGCTTCTGCTCGGTGTGGTAAACGTCCTGTTTGTGGTGGTACGCTGCGGTGTTCCGGACTGAATCGTACTCCTGTTCTGCACAGCACTTCTGTTATAGGTTGAGGAAGTACTGGTACGTGGCTTACTGTAGGTAGGTGTATAGGTCTGTCCGGTACGCACATTGCTCCTTTGCTGGATCGTGGCCGATTGCGGGGTCCTGGTGGTCCGTACCGTACCATTGCTGTTCCTTTGCAAAGCAGCGTTTGTACTGGTTCTCACCTGCCTCTGGGTTGCAGTGGAAGAAGTGCTTCGCAACTGACCCTGATTTGTATTCACGGTACGGGCAGTCCTCGTAACAGCTGGTCTGGCACTTTCGGATGACACCGTACGGCTTCGGTACCGGGGATCCCCGGCTGTGGAGCCCTTGGCACTACCTGATATAACACTGGTCGGTCTTGAATATCCGTAATAGTGACGATTATCAAGTCTTCCATAACGGTAGTTGGAACCGTAGTAATCTCCGCCACCGTAATAGTAGCCATTGTAAAAGCCGTGGTTGTATCCGGCCCAGTACGAACCACCCCAGTAGTAGGGATAACCGCCCCAGTATCCGCCCCAGTATCCGGGATAATATCCATAACCCCATGAATAGAAGGGATCATAGTAACCATAATATCCGTAGTAGGGACGATAATAGGGATATCCATAGCTGAATCTCATTCCCCATCCGGGGTATCCCCACCCCATACTGATGCCCCAGCTGAAGGGACTTCCGGTATACCAGTACAAGTCAGTATAGTAAGGATCATAATAATCCCATCCATAATAGGTATCGGAGAACCTTCTCAGGGCAGAGGAATAGTAGTAGTCCGTAGGATCCGAGTAGTAATTGTAATTATTGACAATCACAGGTGCACTCTCCTGACCATAGGCTCCCAGGGTATCCTGCTCCGCATACTGCTGCGCATAGATGGCCTCACTCCCTTCCGGCGTATAGGTTTCACCCAGCATCTCTGCTTCACGCTGCAACCTGTATTTCTCATAGTCGCTCAGGTTCTCATCCTCCACGGGCTGGGACTTCAAATACTCCTGTTCCTGGTTCATGGGTTGAGCATTCATCGCCTCCTGCGGTGTCACCGCAGCTTCCGGTGCAACAACTGCGGCCTGTGTCTCCAACCTGTTCGGGTTGTAATAGACATCATCGTATTCCGATGTGGCCGCATACTTTGCAGAGCTGCAGGATGCAAGTACAATGGCAGCACTGATTATGGCAAGTGGTAAAGTTTTCATGACGTTTCCTCCCGGTATTTTTGCATCTGGTTTTTTGACAGAAAAGAAACAAAGTTCGTGCCAAAACAGCTGACCGGGACATTGGTTTGACTGCAATATAATAAATAATCACATAGTACTTATCCAGACTTTCAGGGAAAAGTTACCAATCCGGTGTGGACCGGTACATTTGATGCATGGAGAAATTGTACAGCGGAATGCGTCTGGGTGCATAGGTATTTCCCATCCTCGGATTGTCCTCCTGGGTATAAATCCAGAGCTCACGCGGATTCCAGACGAGGATTTCGTCCCGTTCATCCCCCGTAAGATCCGTTGCCAGATAATAGGAAACCGGGTGACCGTCGGAGGGAAATGCAACGGAAAGCAGGCCCTCCCCGTCGTAGAGTCCTCCATGGATGGTATCTGCAGAAGTCATAAAAAATTCTTCCCCGTCCCCTTTCCAATTTACAGGCTGGCCTCTGAACACACCCGATTCCGGAAGGAATGCGCTGGTAACCGTTCCGGTGGAGTTTAACACGTGGGCCAGGCCCATGCTTCCCCATCGGTTCGAAGTTATAATCTCCAGTCCCGGGGATTCAGCATCCAGATTGGCTACCCCGAAATGGCTCACATGTCCCAGAACATTCTGTTTCAGAAGGTGCCCGTCAAAGTCAAAATATATCAATCCCCAGTCTCCCGCTGCATAGACCAGGCAGGGAGTCGCCTGCTCCCCTTCCACCAAAGCAAAAACAGAAACCCCGTTGCAGCGATCGCCGATGTGTGCACCCACATTGAAGATCAGCCTGCCCTCCGGACTGTAGACCGAATAACCCATCAACACTTCGTGCCGTCCATCCTTATCCATATCATAAACCATGGGCTGGGATCCGGAAGCACTCTGCTGTTCCCACAAAAGCTCTCCCTTCTCATTCAGAGCCATCAGCATATGCTCCCGGTCTGAAAGTAACATGCAGTTGTCCCGCCCCACACCTAACAGATCTCCGAAAATCAGGGTGTTAATCTGGTAATCACCCGGAATCTTGATCCGTTTGACCTGCTTCCCGCTCTTCCCCTCGAGGAATATGATTCTACCCTTGCTGGCAAAAATCACCTCACGGGAGCCATCTCCATCCAGGTCGTGGACCTGCACCGGCAATTCCCCGCCTGAACATTCATCACATTTTTCCAGTTTTCCGTACTGCCACAGCAACTCGCCTTCCAGATTTATCACAGAGATTGATCCCACATCCGATCCGCTTGCATCGGGCCGTACGAAGACAATCTCCTTGTTCCCGTCGCCATTTAAATCACCAAGACGGATGTTCTGATTCGTTCCAAAAGAACCTGTTTCGAATTTTTTCCACCGCACAAGCTCCGGATGGTCACTCTGGTGGATTTCAGACCGCCTGTTCAACTGTCTTAATCTTCGGGAGAGTTTTCGCTGTTCCCCGCTGAGGAGCTTTACTTCCACATGGTAAAACTTGGCAGGCATATCTGAGATCAGTCCGATTTTCCCTGACTGCGACTCTCCCTCGACGTGCATATTGATGGAATCATTCAGGATGGTTGAAATCTTGTTCCGCCGGACCGTAACCATGGCATCAAACCGGTCACCCGGACTCAGGGGAGTGACCGGCTGCTGCACATGCTTCAGGGTAACTGTATTCCCTTCAATCCCGAAGAAATAAAAATCGGCCGGATGCTTGTAGCCGAAAACCACGCCGCATTTGTCAAAGATAGCCTGGGGGGAAAAGCTCACTTCTATAGAATAGTCGCTCCATAAAGACTCCCCGGCCACCATCATGGGGTGGGTGATCAGGCTCAACGGAGTATTCTTATCATTCAGGTTATCAAAAGTCTGCGCAAGGTAGTTCTCTCCCCCTTCCTGCCGGATGACCCAGGCCTGGTTAAAGTCCGCCTGCCTCAGCGTGGAAGCAACACTCCACGGTCCCAGCTTTCCACGGCGGACATCATAGCATATGGCAGGATCTGAAGAGAGCTGGAAAGGTCTGTCGCCCGGTTCCATTTCCTGGAACCCATCGGTAAAAACCGTGGTCTGTATTACATTACCGGAACAGGAGGAGAGGAGAATAAGGACAACAATACGAATAAACCTCATTTTATAAAGGTCCCGAATCATTCCGAAGATTTACTTTTTGTAAATATACATTATATTTACGAGTGGAAGGAAAAAACCCGAATGCGCTTAAGACTTATTCTAATATTCCTGATTCTCTGTCAATTACTAACTGCTCAGAAACCTGTTATCCTTTCCGATTTTGTTCAGGAGGTGGTAATATCTGACATGCAGATGCAGTATCTTGAAGATCCCAATTGTTCTGTGGTTCCCCAGGAACTATTTGCAGGCATGCTGGACAAGCAATTCAAGCCGGTTGACTTCAGCAATCCCGATACTGCCCTGGTTAAGAACGAACCCGGAACCTGCTTCTTGTTCCGGTTCTATTTTGCGAACCGTTCCACCCGTCAATATTCTTTCCACCTTCAACGCGATGATATTTCAGAATTTGATGAATATGTTTTATATCAACAGTTTGATACCGGGATAATATCTGTCCGGAAATCCGGAAATAAATTGCACCCCAAAGCAAAAGATGTAAATATCAGTGGTTCAGACGATCTGCGAATATACCTTCCGCCAAATGCCAGCGACACCCTTTACCTTAGTGTCCGCCTGGGACCCGAGTCTGTCCTTTCAAAACTTGTCTTTACTGTTTCCACCCAGCAAAGCGTGATCAAACGTGATCGTTCAAAGCGGTTGCTGTTCGGGATATTTACAGGGATCCTGTTGATTATGATTCTCTATCACATCCCGCTGTATGTCAGGGGGCGCGAGACTTCCTATCTCTATTACATCCTCTATATTCTGGCGTTTCTCTTTTTCTTCATTGACAAGGAAGGATATGTTTATGAACTGATACCCCGGCTCATCATTGCGCCCATCACCATTCTTCTGCTGGAAATTTTCCTGCTTTTCTATCTGCTGTTCGGCCGTTCCTACCTGGATACCCGGAATACCCTGCAGTCCTGGGACACCATCCTGCTCATAGCGGTCTGGTTCACCGTGGGTGGACTGATTCTGAATTTCACCATTATCCTCCTGCAGGGACTGGGCGTGGAACTGCCTTTCTTCATCAATTTAGGCGGACTTGCCATTATGATTGTCTCAGCCATTGGCTGTCTCTTCCTGGCCATCGTTCCGGCCATGATCCTGACCCGCGAGAATTTCCAGCCTGCCAGGTACTTTCTGTTTGCAAATCTTTTCCTGATTTTGGGGATTGCCACCAATTACGCTCTGACCGATTATGTCATCGGGAAGCACAGTCTTGAATTCGGCGTAACCCTTCAGATTCTCACCTTCTCCATAGGATTGAGCGAGCGGATCAACATGCTGAAGAAAAGCAGGGAAGTGGCACAGCGAAGGATCATCGACCAGCTCAAGGAAAATGCCGCCCTCAAGGATAAGGTAAACCGGGAACTGGAGGACAAGGTTCAGGAACGGACCTTTGAGATCCAGGCGCAGAAGGAGCATATTGAGAAGCAGAACAAGGAGATCAAATACAGTTTCGACTATGCCAAAAAAATACAAAATACGGTTTTGCCCGGAGGCGATGTTTTTGAAACCCTGTTCAGTGAACACTTCATACTGTTTAAACCCAGAGATATTGTAAGCGGTGATTTTTACTGGGTATCCCAGAGCAATCACCGGATCGTGCTGACTGCCGCGGACTGCACCGGGCATGGGGTACCCGGATCCTTAATGAGCATGCTGGGGATCACCATGCTGCATGAAATAGTCAATGAAAAAGGGGTTATGAATTCTGATGCCATACTGAACCAGCTGCGGTTAAGCATTGCCAGGACCCTGAAACAGGAAGGAAGGATTGGCGAGCAGAAAGACGGGATCGATATGGCCCTGGTTATTTATGATACCAAAACCAGGCTGCTTGAATTCTCCGGTGCCAATAATCCCATTTACATTGTGCGGGACGGTGAAATGCTCGAGTACAAAGGCAACAATATGCCGGTTGCCTTTTATGAAAAGATGTCCGACTTTACCCGGTACCGGATAGAGATGAAACGTGGGGACCGGGTCTATATGTTTACGGATGGATTTCCGGATCAGTTTGGGGGACCCCAGGGTAAAAAATTCAAATACCGCCCCTTCAAGGACCTTTTGCTGGAAGTCCATGACCGCCCCATGGAGGAGCAGCACAGAATCCTGAGCCTGATCTTCGAAGAGTGGAAGGGTGACCTGAATCAGATCGATGATGTGCTGGTAATCGGTTTAAGGCTCTAAGTCTTCAACACCTCACCTTTTTTTCTTTTCTTTGTAGCTCAAAATACAGCAATTTCCATGGCCAAAGTATTAACCAGCAAGGAGGAAAATTATGCTCAATGGTATAATGATCTGGTATTGAAGACAGGTCTCGCGGAGAATTCGGCCGTCAGGGGCTGCATGGTGATCAAACCATACGGCTACGCGATCTGGGAAAAGATGAGGGAGGAACTGGACCGGATGTTCAAAGCAACCGGACACGAAAATGCCTATTTTCCGCTCTTTATCCCCAAATCCTTCTTCAGCCGGGAGGCCGACCATGTGGAAGGATTTGCGAAAGAGTGTGCGGTGGTTACCCATTACCGCTTAAAGAATGACGAAGAGAAGGGTGGAATTATTGTGGATCCCGAAGCCAGGCTGGAAGAAGAACTGATCATCAGGCCCACCTCTGAAACCATTATCTGGAACACCTATAAAAACTGGGTTCAGTCATACCGAGATCTGCCCATCCTGGTGAACCAGTGGGCCAATGTGGTCCGGTGGGAAATGCGGACCCGCCTTTTCCTTCGTACGGCCGAATTTCTCTGGCAGGAGGGCCATACGGCTCATGCCACCCGCAAAGAAGCCGAGGAGGAAACTATGCAAATGGTTAATATCTATGCCGAGTTTTCCGAGAAATTCCTGGCCATTCCCGTCCTGGTGGGAAGTAAAACCGAATCGGAGAAATTTGCCGGTGCCGTGGAAACCCTTACCATCGAAGCATTAATGCAGGATGGGAAAGCCCTGCAGGCCGGAACCTCTCATTTTCTGGGACAGAATTTTGCGAAGGCATTTGATGTGCAGTTTACCAACCAGGAAGGAAAGCTGGACTATGTCTGGGCTACTTCGTGGGGGATGACCACGCGGATGATAGGAGCGCTGGTTATGGCTCACAGCGACGACCACGGGCTCGTGCTTCCTCCCCGGGTGGCCCCGATACAGGTGGTGATCGTACCCATTTACAAGGGAAACGATGAGCTTCCTCCCATTGCGGAAACAGCAAATAAGATCAAGGAAGAGCTCCTGGCGCTTGGCATTTCAGTGAAATTCGATGACCGGGATACCCAGAAGCCCGGATGGAAATTTGCCGAATATGAATTAAAGGGGGTTCCGGTGCGTATTGCCATTGGTTCACGCGATATTGAGAATGCAACCGTGGAACTTGCCCGGAGGGATACCCTGGAGAAGAAAGTGATTCCCCGGGAGGGGATTGCTACCTATGTCAGCACCCTTCTGGAAGAGATCCAGGAGAATATTTACCGGAAGGCCCTTGAATTCAGGGAAACACATACCTATCCGGTGGATAGCTGGGAGGATCTGATGGATGTCCTTGAAAATAAAGGTGGTTTTGCCCTGGCTTACTGGGACGGAACCGTGGAATCAGAGGATCGGATCAGAGAGACCAAGGCCACCATCCGCTGCCTGCTCAAGGAGCCTGAACCGGAAGAAGGCAGGTGTGTGGTCAGCGGTTTACCTACCCGTCAGCGTGTCGTGATTGCGAAGGCCTACTAAAGTTTATCATAAATATAATTCCATGAAATTACATGCAATTGTTCTGGTTCTGATTGCCGGTTTAGTCCTGCCTTTCCAGGGTTGTAATGATAAGCAGGGAGTATACGAATTGTTTTCCGGCACCCTTCCCAGCATTGAAACCACCATGGAAGGGCAAGTCCGCTACACCGATCCTGAGACCCTGTTCTTCACCATGAAAGGTAAGGCGGTTGAAGTGGATGGAGAGGTTTACTCCATCCGGATCCTTTCCGAGGACGATGAACAAATCACCTACACTGCCAGCATTCCTGTCTCAGGCGGATTCCAGGTGAACGGACTCACC
>CAYRLP010000044.1:0-10383 GCA_964424935.1 uncultured Bacteroides sp. | reverse complement strand
GTTGATCACCGCACCTATGAGCAGTCCTCCGTTGGATCCTCCGTAGATGGCCAGTCGTTTGCTGGACGTGTATTTTTCTTTGATCAGGAACTCGGCGGCCGCTATGAAATCGTCGAATACATTCTGTTTATGAAAGACCGTTCCGGCTTTGTGCCAGGCTTCGCCATATTCCCCTCCGCCCCGAATGTTGGCCAGTGCAAAAACTCCGCCCTGTTCCAGCCAGACGGCACGGGTTGTACTGAATGAAGGAGTTTCAGAGATGTTAAATCCGCCATAGCCATACAGCAGGGTAGGATTGGTTCCATCCAGCTTGATTCCTTTTTTGTGTACAATGAACACGGGAATCTGTGTCCCGTCCATGCTGGGATAGAACACCTGTTTTGTTTCGTAGGCCTCAGCATCAAAGTCCACTTCCGGGGTATAGAACAGTTCCGACAGGTTCTCTTCAATATTGTATTTGAAAATGGTTGTCGGATAGTTAAACGAAGTGAAACTGTAAAAAGCGACAGGATCTTCCATTTTTCCGCGAAAGCCCCCCAGGGATCCGATGCCGGGGACAGAGACTTCGTGCAGCAGGGTTCCGTCCAGATTATACACCGTAGCCTTGTTGTATGCGTCCTGTATGAAAGTGGCGATAATCTTTCCCCCCGCAAGGGTGGCTGATTCCAGAACATTTTTCTCGTTTTCGGGAATGATGTCGGTCCAGTTCTCCCTTTCGGGGTGATACAGGTTGATGCCCACCAGCCGGTAGAGGGGAGCATCACTGTTGGTCAGCACATAGAGCATGTTCTCGTGGTTCCCGATGGGTATGTAATCGTCGTCAAAATCCTCATCGAGCCAGGTAAAGGGAATATCATCCAGTCCGGCTTTCTTAAAGGCCAGTGAATTCCCACTGGTGGACTCGTATCCGGTTAATAGCATATATGCCTCATCTTCGGTCACACCCAGATGGAAGCTGCGGTCCGGATGAACTGCATCCTGATGGATCAGCACATCTGCGGACTGGGTTGTTCCCAGCTGATGGTGATAAACCTTGGCATTTTTATTCTCTCCCTTCAGTTCATCCCCCGGAGCAGGGGTGTCATAACGGGTGTAGAAGAAGCCATCTTTATACCAGGATACCCCGGAGTTTTTTATCCACTGGATATGATCTCCCAGCTCCTCGCCGGTCTCCACTTTCTTTACAAAGAATTCCCTCCAGTCGGATCCCCCTTTTGATATTCCATATGCAGCATACTTATGGTTATTTGAGACACTGAATCCGGCAAGGGCCACTGTCCCGTCCTCAGAAAATCCATTGGGATCCAGAAAAACCTCCCCGTCCTCCTCCAGGTTCTCCTTCATGTAAAGGATGCTCTGGTTCTGCAATCCGGTGTTGTAGGAATAAAAATAGCGTTCACCCTCCTTGAAAGGGGTTCCCATTTTTGGATAGTTCCAGATCTCGGTCATGCGCTCTTTCAGCGCATCCCTGAAGGGAATGGATTCCAGGTAGGAAAAGGTGAGTTCATTCTCGGCTTTCACCCAGGCTGCCGTTTCATCTGACATATCATCTTCAAGCCACCTGTATGGATCAGGGACCTCTGTGCCGAAGTAGTCATCCACTACGTCACCTTTCGCTGTTTCGGGATAGTTAAAAGATGGTTGCTGAGTACAGCCCATAGCAATGAAAATTAAGATGATAAAAAGCAGATTTTTCATGATGTCAAATTTTACCCTTAAAGTATATATTCTGTTAATGGCATGCAATGGATCGGGTCATGCTCTTTAGAATATTAGGCAAAAAAAGGGCTGTCAGTGTCTGACAGCCCGGATGATAGGTCTATTCCCTATCTGGTTTATTTCTTTTTTCAGGCCTGGGAAGAAGTGCTTTCCTGGATAATTTAAGCTTGCCGCTTTTCTCATCCACAGAAAGGAGCTTCACTTCAATTTCCTGTCCCTCCTTCAGAACCTCCTCCACTTTTTCAAGCCTGCGATGCTCAATTTCTGAAATATGGAGCAGTCCATCCTTTCCGGGGAGAATTTCCACAAAGGCCCCGTACGGGGTAATGGTCTTCACTTTTCCTTTGTATACCTCACCCGGTTCAGGAACGGCAACGATGCCCTTGATCCATTGCATAGCTGCATCAATGGCTGTCTTATCCACAGCAAATACATCCACAATTCCCACATTGCCGATCTCTTCGATGGTGATGGTACTGTTGGTTTCAGACTGGATCTCCTGGATCACCTTGCCTCCCGGCCCGATCACCGCACCGATCATGTCTTTGGGAATTTCTATCCGTTCGATCCTGGGCGTATGCGGTTTATAATCAGGATTTGGAACAGCGATGGTTTCACTCATTTTGTCCAGGATATGCAATCTGCCGATCCGGGCCTGCTCCAGGGCCTGGGAAAGGATCTCATAGGAGAGTCCTTCCACTTTGATGTCCATTTGTGTGGCGGTGATTCCATCGCGGGTTCCGGTTACTTTAAAATCCATATCCCCCAGGTGGTCCTCGTCTCCCAGAATATCTGAAAGGACTGCATACTTGTCGGAATCCTTATCGGTGATCAGTCCCATGGCGATCCCGGAAACAGGTTTCTTGATCTGGACCCCTGCATCCATCAGGGCCAGGGTTCCCGCACAGACCGTTGCCATGGAGGAGGACCCGTTTGACTCCAGGATATCCGATACAATCCGAAGGGTATAAGGCATGGCTTCTCCTGAGGGAATCATCCCCTTCAGGGCCCTGTGAGCCAGGTTCCCGTGTCCAACTTCCCTTCGGCTGGTACCTCTGGATGGACGTGCATCACCGGTGGAGAAAGGAGGAAAATTATAATGTAACAGGAAGGTATCGTTTCCTTTCTTAAGCACATCATCGATCAGTTTGGCATCCAGCATGGTTCCGAGGGTGACCGTGGTGATGGACTGGGTTTCCCCCCTGGTAAAAACGGCTGAACCGTGTGCCGAAGGCAGGTAATCCACCTCACTCCAGATGGGACGGATATCGTTTGTTTTCCTTCCGTCCAGTCTGACCTTCTCATCCAGGATCATCCGGCGAACGGCCTCTTTTTCCACTTCGTGGTAATATTTGCCCACAAGCAGCTCGTCCACTTCACCTTCCTCTCCGGCCTCCTCCTGAAGTTTGGCAATGAATTCCTCTTTCACATTCTCAAAGGCTTCACTTCTGGCGTGCTTATCCTTGTTCGCGGATCTGGCAATCTTTATCACCGCCTCGTAGGTCTCTTTCCAGACACGTTTACGGAGATCCTCATCATTTTCCTCATGGCTGTAGACTCTTTTCTCCTCTTTCCCGGCTTTTTTGGCCATAGCGAGCTGTGCTTTGCACATGGGTTTGATGGCTTCATGGGCAAACTGGATGGCCTCGAGCATCTCCGCTTCGGATACCTCCTTCATCTCGCCTTCCACCATCAGGATGTTTTCGTAGGTAGCACCCACGATAAGTTCAATATCCGCTTCCTCAAGCTGAGAGAAGGTCGGATTCACCTTCAATTTTCCGTTCACCCTTGCCACCCGCACTTCAGAAATGGGGCCGTGAAAAGGAACATCCGATACGGCAAGTGCAGCAGAAGCAGCCAGACCTGCCAGCGCATCGGGAGGTGTATCCGCCTCGGCGGACATCAGGGTCACATTCACAAATGTTTCTGCATGATAATCGTCCGGGAAGAGGGGACGAAGAGCCCGGTCCACCAGCCTGGCAATAAGGATCTCGTAATCCGAGGGTCTTGCTTCACGCCTAAGGAATCCTCCCGGGAATTTTCCAAGAGCCGCATATTTTTCTTTATAGTCCACGGATAGTGGCATGAAATCCACATCTTCTTTTGCTTCTTTTGCACTGACCACTGTGGCCAGCATCATGGTATTGCCCATGCGTACCATAACGGCACCATCGGCCTGTTTGGCCAGAACTCCTGTTTCTATATGTATGGAGCGACCATCACCCAAATCGATGGTCTCTTGTATTGCTTTCGGTTTTGACATGATAATTGATTAAATGCTAAGAATACGAAAAAAGGCAATTTTTGGATTGCCTTTTTATCTTATTAAAAATTCCTATTTCCTGATCTTCAGGGCTTTGATAATGGAACGATATCTCTCAATATCCTTTTCCTTGAGATAATCGAGTAGTTTCCTCCTCTTTCCGACGAGTTTGAGCAGGGCCCTTTGTGTGCTGTAGTCCTTCTTGTTGGTCAGCAGATGCTGGGTAAGGTGATTGATCCGTGTGGTAAAAATTGCAATCTGGGCTTCAGCTGAACCTGTATCAGCTTCGGATTTTCCGTACGTCTTAAAGATTTCCTTCTTTTTCTCCGTTGTTAAGTACATCCTGTTTTTCTACTTTATAACCTGTTTCTTTTTTCGAGATGCAAAGGTATTTAATTTTTTGTAATTAGCAATATTTGATCTGTAGTTTATACTTCTGTACCACCGGAGATTATGGTCTTGATCAACTTGCTGATCTGGGATTTGGTACCAAGGGCAAAAAGCTTGTCGGATGATTTCAGGGTGGTATCGGGTATCGGATTGATCATGTAGGAGTTATCTTCCCGCTTCATACCGATAATGTTGGCCCCGGAGTTGTTCCGGATATCCAGTTCCCTGATGGATTTTCCTGCAAAAGCGGGGGAAATGTCTTCGCATGATATCTCATCCAGTACCACGTTATCCATACTCTGTAAAAGAATGAGCTCCATGAATTCCACTACATCCGGCTGGGCCACCAGCTTGGCCATGCGTTGTCCCCCGATTTTATCGGACATGATCACATTAGTGGCACCGGCCCGCTTCAGTTTCAGATCCGAATGTTCCGCGGAAGCCCTGGATATGATTTTGATGGCAGGATTCAGCACTTTGGCACTCAGAACGACAAAGAGGTTGTCTGCATCCTGGGGCAGGGTGGTAATCATGGCCCTGGCATGTTCAATATGGGCCTGCCTGAGTACCTCCTCATCCGTTGCATCCCCTTCCAGATAGAGCATCCCTGGAGTGTCCCTCAGAAGCTGTATGGTATCCGGGTTCTGTTCAATAATGACTACATTAAAGTCGTGCTGCAGAAGCTCCTGGACTGCCTGCATTCCATTGCGTCCATAGCCGCAGACTACAACATGATCCGAAATCTTCTCGATTTTTCTTTTCACTTTATTGTCCTTATAAGTATTCATAAACACACCTTCCACGATATATCTGGTAAACGTGGTTACCGCATAGAAGAAGATACCGATGGAAAATACCACCAGGAATGAGGTAAACCACATACCGGTATTATCCAGGGGATGTACCTCTTCAAAGCCCACCGTCGCAATGGTGATAATGGTCTGATAGACCGCTTCCGACGGAGTAAATCCAAGTAGCATATAACCGACAATGCCTATTATCAGAATGCTTAGAAGCAGCCCTGCGGTCAGGTACACATGGGGAAATTTATTTCTTTTCATGGACGGGGGCTAAAACTACATGGGCACCTATTTGACATTCAAGACAGCGTTTTTGTTTGCAGTAAAACTGATACAAATGAAGCAGGGCTTGACTTTCTATTGCATTGCAGGCCCTGATACCAAAGATACCCCAATTCTTCAGAATCTGATTGTATTCCGGTCTCATTTCTGCCATGATGTCCCCTGCAGTCAGGCCAACAGGGTTGCTGCAACGGTCCTTTTCCAATGCCAGGAGGAAGGGGACCAGTACATTAATCAACAGTGTGGCAGTGAACTGTTCACCGGGGTACTTGGGAACGGGGGGAGAAGGTTTGCCAAAAAGGTAATGTGTAGTCCAGTATTCACTGGCTTTCAGACGAAAGATCTGTTCAACCTGGCTCAGGGAGACGCTGCTCAGAATGTTCTGGGAAAGAGGGAACCGATGATGTATGAAAGAAGCAAACTCAGAAATTCTCAGGGTCGGGAAGGAGGGAGGACGAAGCCTGAAAAATCTCCACAGGTGTCCGGGAACAGCATGCCCTGTCAGTCTTGATTTAACTTCTGTATACCGGTACCAGAGGGAGGAGGGATAGGGGCCCAGGTCCCTGGCCGGGGACAGCAATCCTGAATGGCCAAACAGGATGGCTTCCAGGTCTTCCTTATTATCCCGGAAGTCCATTAGTACTTGCAGCGGGACCTTTTTGGCCAGCAATTCAAAGGGCAGACTGTTCATGGGCGTGCCGTAGCCCGGAGCCAGGGCCTGATAAAGGGCTTCTTCCAGATTTTTTGCAGAGTCAAGCAGGATCTTTTCCATAGAACGACTTTTACATGCTATCCTCTCCTGGTAAAGTGACCGGAGCCAGCATTTCAGCAAGGATTTAGAAACAGACCGGATGTAGGCTCCGCAAGGCAACCAGCTTTCACTTCGTTTCAGCGAGTCATACCGTGCAAGCAGGTTAAGGTGATATCCGGGGACCATGGTCGGGATCCGGTGCCCGAGGCTGTTGGTGACATCCGTGTCGTAATCCTCCACCACATGAAGGATCACATTGTTATAGGCGGGATCCAGATGATGCCTGTGCCGGTACCAGTCTGAAGCCCGGCAGTGTATTTCCACATTTCCCGCCCAGATCAGCCGATCCATACTGATCCGAGCATTGAAGAAATCCGGTCCTGCGTGCTGGTTGTGCTCACCCGGATGCTGTATCTCCAGTTTTTTCCCGCAGGTGGTGACCAGGGTTCCGGCACGGTACAGGCGATGTTTCCAGACAAACTGAATAAATGATTCAGAGGCCATCACTGGTTAATGTGATGCGCCGGATCTTTTCAGTGCAGGGACCTTAAAAGGAATAGGCCAGACCGGCAGTGATTTCCACCGTCCGGATATAAAATTCGGCGTCGAGTGGAGGAACCCCTATCCCCTGAAAGAGATCAAAGGTGTAGGTGTTTTTCGACTTGGTCTGGACATAATCCGCACCCAGTTTCAGTGCAAGATTGGGGTTGAATTTATATCGGATTCCCCCGCCTGCCGTAAAACCGAAAGCCACACTGTTGTAACTGGTCTGGGATTGGATGTTGTTACCGTTATAGGAGATCCTTAATTCCTGGTCGGGTGGTCTTATGATGCTGAAACCACCGAGGGCCCTGATATCAAAGTAAAGGTTCTGGGAAGCGCGAACGGAAAAATGGGGACCGATAAAGAGATTTATATAGTTCCAGAATCCGGAACCATAAAGGATCTCTGCATCCTCAGGGATGTCAATTCCTCCTGATGCATTGGTTTCAATGTAGGAGATCAGATCCTGCACGAGGGAGTCACGGTTGGCATAATTGGATCCAAAGGAAAAGGAGCCTCCAATTCCAAAATAGGAGACAGGAAAATAGCCGGCATCAAATTTAATGGCTCCTCCTGTTTTGGCATAACCATTGCTTGACAGGTCTCCGGTAGCTCCATAATTGCCCTGGGGAATCGTTGCCCCGAAAGAAATGCTGGCAAAGTTCTGCTGGGCGGTAAGCTGGTGGGTACCAGCTGCAAGTATGCATATTGTGATCCAGATTGATTTTCTCATCTCCTAGTACATGTTTGGTTCAAAAGTAACAATTTCTACATTTTCCTTTTATAGGGCATGGTCATACACCTTACCCCGCCACCGCCTCGTGAGAGTTCTGCCCCGTCGATAGTCAACACGAATTTTGGGATGGATGCCAGATCTTTCTTTCCACTAAGAACATCCTTCGATCCGATGATTTCATATCCCGATTGATGCAGGTTTTCAAGGGTATGGACATTCCTGTTGTATCCGATCAGTTTACCCGGGCCCACTGCGAAAAAGTTGGCGCCGCTGTGCCACTGTTCCCGCTCCTGGGTCATGGTATCTTTCCTTCCGCCGCAGAAAGAGGGCCGGAGATCCATTCCAAGGCCCTTCAGAGCACTTACCAGATTCTCCACGTGATCGATGGAGATCACCTTTCCTCCTTCCATATCAATCCGGATGGTCTGAAATTTATTGGATTTAAGGATCAGGGGTTCGTAGACCATACAGGAGTCATGGTCCAGGAGGGTAAAGGTCATATCAAGATGGATAAAGGATTCCGGTGAAGAGGGCAGTTCCTGGACCAGCAGGTGCTGTTTCTCTTTTCTTTCCGAAAGCACTTTAACCAGGAAGTCGATACCCCGGGAAGTAGTTCTGGTTCCCAGTCCTGCAAGGGTGATGTTAGGGGCTGCGACCAGCAGGTCCCCTCCTTCAAGCGAGAAAAGGTCCTTGCCGGCAACTCCTTCATCGGGCAGAACAGTAGGAACCCGGAATCGAGGATGGTAGTCAAAAATGGCCTGCATGATAAGTGCTTCCCGATCCCTGACCCCACTGGCCATCCTGGAAATCAGGACCCGCTCGCCCAAGGCTACCGAGGCATCCCTTGTAAAAAAGAAATTATGCAGGGGCTGCAGGGAGAAATTTTCGTTACTCAGGTAGCTGGTGAGTGTGTTCCGCTCGAGAGGTACACCCTGCACCAGTTGTTTGGCCAGAATCGTTTCGTTTAAATCCAGCAGCTTGTCGATCAGCTGTGGCTGGCCCTCCCTGTAACAAGCTTTTTTAACTATCTTCTCCCGTATTTCGGCGGATCGCAGAATATCCTTCAGGAGATCCATAATGCGGTGGGTGGGGACCAGATGCTGTAGAAGACATTCCAGCTGGTTATACTCCCGGCGGGCCACGGATAGGTTGAGGATATCACTGTATAGCGCACGTTCTGCATTCTTAGGGGTCATGTTCTCCACTTCCGGTCCGGGTGGATGAAGAAGTACCCCTTTAAGGTCCCCTGTTTCACTGTATACCTGGATGGCAGACATGGCACAAAGGTAATAGAATTAACACACGATTATTCTGAGAATCCAATCCGTATGTGGGTGTCGTCACAGAAAGGCTTTTGGGCTGATTTGCCGCACCGGCAGAGGAATACCGGCTCTTCTGTTTCAATGATCTTTCCGTCGGGACCTTTAATAACAAATGGACCCGTTACCTTGAGGGGCCCGCCGGTGGTCACTTCGAACAGGGTTTGCTCAGGATCCGTCTTCATTGCTTTGATTTCTGAAATCTATTTTTCGGTGTGTCCCGTCGCAGAAAGGCATATTCCGGGATGAACCACAGCGGCAGAAGGAGGTCATGGTGGTGGGTTTCAGATTCCGAACCCCGTTTTCTGTAATGGTGAATTTGCCTTCCACCACGATGGGTCCGTCCCTCATGATGCGTATAGTTGTCGGCTGCTCAGGCGAGGAAAGGGTTCTCGGGGTCTCTTCTCCTGTTTCCACCTCTCTCTGCGCATTCAGCTCCTCCTCCGTCAGCTCCTTATTGTATTTCCATACCAGTGCCTGGGTGGGACATTTATTGACCACTTCTATGATCTTCCGGGTATGGGCCCCTTCCATATTAACCCAGGGCCTGCGTCCGGGATTGAACACTTCGATCAGCTCCCTGAAACAGGTGGTGGCATGAATACACTTGGAGGGGATCCAGAATACCGTAATTTCTCCGTTGGTATACTGTCTGTTCCGGGGATCGTCCATGTTCTTTTGTAGTGATTATACAGCAATACAAGACAAACCAGCGTGTGTAATGTTCAAATGATGTATCCGGCACTTAAATAAATCCGGCTTCGATACCCAGAACAATGTCTTCTATGATTTTATCCGCGTTCTCCGGGTCGTATTCCGTCTTCAGGTTATTGCCGAAAATCCGGGCAATGCCCTGCCAGAAGAAGGCCGTGATACCTCCTTTTAACTCTTTGATTACCTGATAGGAGGTCCGTCCAGTTTCCCGGTCAATGAGCTTCACCAGGATGATCCCCTGGGTGACCGTAAGCTTCCGGACCTCTTTTTCAAACTCCTGCATGATCTCTTTCTCCGTCTGGTTGATGTACTCCCTTTGCTCTTTTTCACTATCCAGGGTAAGTAAATGATCGTCCAGTTCTTTCAGCCTGACCCCTGCGATCTGGGCATAGGGGTAGGCTCTCTTGACGTTTCGGATCATCCTTCTGTACCTGCGTTTCAGATAGAGATATTCAAAGTCCCGTCGTTCATATACCCGGACCTCCGGCAATTCTAAAACGGGAAGCGTGTCAGATCCTTCCACCACGGCCCTTGCCACGACGGGCTGTTCAACCCTTTCTTCCTGAGCTGGCAGCTCCGGAAGAGGGACGAGCAGCAGCGCTACCCACAGTATCAATGGCAGAGATGCTCTGAACATGCTTCAAAAATACGCAAAAACTGTACCGTTACTTCCTAACCCATCAATTTGATCATGGCATCCACCACGTTCTTAACACCATCTGCAATCTGGCTTATGCTTGCATCCAGCATGTAACATGGCGTGGTCACCAGGTTATAGTCGGGATCCACGACCACCTCTCCATGGGTAGTTTGGACATGTATTGCACCAAGGGACTCGAGGGCATCAATAGTGCCTTCATCATTCC